>NZ_JBWXQH010000002.1:0-104467 GCF_056680475.1 Arthrobacter sp. ASL1 | reverse complement strand
CATCCCAAGAAAACGGGAAGACGGAATCAGCACCAATGCTGATCGTCTGCCTGACCCGCGCGAGGAAGACGGCGGGGTCATCTGGAAGGCCATGCGCCCAGAAGTCGGCTACTTTGGATCCGAACGTGTCCAAGCTAAACCGCGAATAGAAGGGCTTCTTCTGGGGCGCATAGCTGGCAGGTTCGTCCGGGGAATTGGTTTCCATGTTGTCTCAACTTCCTTAGGCCAAGGTCAGTTCTGGAGTTCTAGTTCGTGCTCGGCTTATTGGGCGTTAGTTGACGTCGCCTTCGGGTTTAGCCGCCTCCGTGGGACCGCCTGTTGGTCGAGTCCAAGCTTCTTGAGCTCCTCGATGCTCCACCCGTCCTTGGTGGCACGGACGTAGGCCTTCTTGTCTTCCTTTTTCGCGTTGGCCAACTGGGTTTCCAGTTCGGTGACTCGTTGGCGTGCCTTGACGAGTTCGGTGACGGAGTCGATGCGCGAGTCCAGCAGCTGGCGCGCCTTGTCTTTGGTCGCTTCGATGTCGTTCATGCCTTCACCCTAACCCGGCAGGCCGCACGAGGCGAGAAAGGGGCGTCACGAAGGAAGAGGGGAGCAAGCTATACACTTAGGTTCCCTAAGTGGCTTGTCGGGCTGGACGCTGCGCGGCCGGTCCGGCACACTGGGAGTGTGGTCCCCGAGGTTCGGGGTCGCTGTGCTGGGCTGAAAGGCGGGACGGCAATGAGTGAACAGGGGCCGGGTGGTCGCATGTTTTCCCGTCGTCGTCGTGCCAACGTCGAGGGTGGTCGGCAGCACTTCCACAAGGTGAAGGTGACGCCGGAGGAGGAGGCGCAGCTGTTGCAGCTGGCCGAGGCGCAGGGGGTGACGATCCCGCGCCTGTTGGTCGAGTCGGCACTTGCCGGTGGGGCTTCGGAGACGCCGACCGAGCGCAAGCAGGTCATCGTGGAGTTGTTCGGTGTGCACCGGTTGCTGGCGAATGTCTCGAACAACGTGAACCAGCTCGCCCGCCATGCCAATGCCGGGGATGAGTTCCCCGCTGATGCGGCATCGGCCTTGGCCTACGTGCGCAAGCTGGCCTTCCACATCAACGATGTCGTGGACAGGCTTGCATCGTGATCCCCAACATCACCCGGGGAACCCGGATGCAGGGTCTGGTTTCCTACCTCGTTTCCGTTGATCCGGCGAAGACTTCCAACGTCCACGCGGACCCGCATCTGGTGGCCGGTAGCGCCGCGATCATGGCCTGGTACGACGACGGGATCCTGGGCCAGGACGACGCCAACGAGATCGCCGCGTTCCTGGACCAGCCGCGCAAGAGTCTGGGCGTTGAGGTCATGCGCCGCGATCCGCGCAGGAACGCGCCCAAGGGCGCGTCGGGCAAGCCGCAGCTGGTCAAGGCCGACGTGTGGCACTGCTCGTTGAGCGTCTCCGCTGGTGAGCGCGAGGTGACCGACCAGGAGTGGGGGGATATCGCCAACGAGTTCGTTGAGCGCATGGGCTTCACCGAGGCCAGCGGGAAGGCCGCCTGCCGGTGGGCGGCGGTCAACCACGGGACGAGCAAGAAGGGCAATCAGCACATCCATATTGCAGTGTCCTTGGTCCGTGAAGACGGGACCAAGGCATCCGTGCACATGGACCAGCCCCGGTCGCAGAAGATCTGCCGCGAGCTGGAGAAGGAACACGGGCTCGAGGAGCTGAATACCGTCCACGCGAGCCGCGGTTACGACCGCGCCGAACCACAGACCGCGAAGCGCCAGGAACGCGAGATGCACCGCACCTCACTGGAACGCAAGGTGCGTGCCGCGTCGACCGCCGCCAGCACCGAGGCGGACTTCGTGCGTGAGGGCCGCAACGCCGGTTTGCTGATGCGTCCGAGGTACGCGAAGAACACCATCGACGTGGTGATCGGCTATTCCGTTGCCGAGCGTCCACGCTGGGGCGAGCGCCCTATCTGGTTCGGCGGTGGGAAGCTGGCACGCGACCTCGGGCTGGGCCAGCTGCGCACCCAATGGCCAGACACCGCGCAGGACTCCCTGGACGCCGTTGCCGAGTGGAACGCGGCCGCACGGAACAAGCGCCAAGCCAAGCCCTCGAAGCCACGACTGACCACAGCCGGCATGTGGGAGGAGAACACCAGGAAGGCCAAGGAACTGGCCGACCGTCTGCAGGCCATCCCCTTGGGAGATCACGCGACGTGGGCCAAGGCTGCGCGGGAAAACCTCTGGTGTGTTCGCAGCGTGGTCCAACCAGGTGGAAAACGGTGCCGGCCCGTTGGCCAACACGGCTGCCGAACTGTCCAAGACGGCCCAGCTGCGGGACTACCGCCAGCACGGAAAGCCCGTGCAGCTGCCCTCGTTGGCCGGATCCACGATGCTGCTGTTGGCAGCAGGATCCAAGAGCAAGAGCGCAGCGCAGTCGGCCCTGCTGATCCAGCTCATGCGCACGTCGAAGGCCATCTTTGAAATGCAGAATGATTCCAGGCGGTACCGGGAGGCGCGGAACCTGCGTCGGGTGCTGACCACGGACCTGAACTCCTTCGCACAGCAAATGCCGCGCCCTGAACAGCTCCAGCCTGCGGGCCAGCAGGCTCCGGCGCAGGTCGCGGATAAGGACCTGCCTGAATCGATCAGGTTGATGCGCCGGGGGTCGCCAATACCGATCAACGAGGCCCTGGCCGAAACCAGGCGCGGAAGCGTCGTGCCGACCAAGACGGAACCGGCAAAGACCCGCCAGCCAACGATGCCTGGGCAGGACAAGGACCAGGACTACGGACGCTAAAACGAGCACCACCAACCGCAACTAGGAGTGTGAAGATCCCGTGAGTGAAGAAGGCGTTGAAGACGTTGTCGAGGGGCTGCTGCGGCAGTCCATGACGGCAGCCGCGCAGCTGGGCGAACAACTGGCCCGGGCCCGTCAGCAGTTCATGCGCAAGGCACAAGAGCGCAGCGAGCAGCAGAACATCGAAGCGCAGCGGACCATGGCGGCAGACCGTGCGGCGATGCGGGCCGTGGTGGTCCCGGCCAGCCAGGACGAATGGTGGAAGAGTGCCAAGCCCGAGCAGATCACCCACGCCCACCTGATGGCCGAGGCATGGAAGGACCATGCCCCCGAAGCCTTGGCCGCGTCGGAGAAGATCACCGCCGAGGTCAAGGCGCGGTACGGGATCGACACGTCTGACGTCCAAGGCGACGGGGACTATCTGCAGGGCATGATCCCTGTCTTCAATGACATCAAGCAGCGCGAGCGGGTCGCCAAGGAACATGCAGAGGCCATGGCGCTGGTGGCTGCGGCACAGGCAGAGGAAATCAAGAAGCGCGCCTCCGAGCTGCACGAGCAGATCGAACGCCACCAGGTGCCCCAGGACTACCTCGCCAACGAGGACCTGGTCACCGCTTTGCGCCAGGCCAAGGACACGGCCGGCACCGACGCGGCCCCGGACGCTGAACGTGCGGTGGCCGAGCGGATGCACCTGATCGAAAAGGACGGGGTGCAGGGGCCGAGCATCGAGGAGCTGCGCCAGGAAATCGGGCAGAACTACTCAGGCGTCGAGGATTCGCACTTCGCCGACGCGGCCTTCGTCGCCGCTGCCCGTGACTGGCACGAGGCCAAGACCCTGGCCGAAGGTGGCTTTGAAGCCCAGGGCAACACCGGGCTGCAAGGCCGCTACGAGAACGCGGAGAAGGAATTTTTCGCCCGTCTTGCCCCGATGGGCAAGGACATCGAGGACAAGGTCATGGCCGAGCAACCCGGCACGTCCTCTGCGTCGGAAGCCGAACCAGCCGCGCCGGCCTACGGCTCCAAGGAGCACTACGACGGGTTCGAGTCCTCCCTGAAGGGCAAGGCCAGCGAGGCGGACATCAAGGGCAGAATGGCAGCCGCACGAGGGCAGGCCACACACCCAAACACGGCGGCCAAAGCGCCGTCGAAGGCTCCCAAGGCCCGCAAGGCCAATACCGGGGCCAGCGTGGGCCGCGAGAAAGCCAACGACGGTCCATCGCGCTAGGACTCGTCCCCTCTCTCATGCTGCTGGCTGGAAATGTCAGATTTCTCCTGTCACCACAGTTCGTGCGGTGCACGCATACCGCGGATGACGAGATGGCGATCCGTTCGCGCCGTGGGGTCTGACGCATCGGGGGTCCACGAGGATGCCGGGTCGGTCAGGGTTTTGTCGACGAGCTCCTGCACGGTCATATCTGCAGAGACTTCCACCCCTGTTTCCTCGATGTAACTAGCGCCTTCCGGTCCATTCCTGCGAGTGATGCTGACAACTTGAAAGCTGGTGCTGGCCATGAGTTTTCCCCTTCTATCGGTGCTGCCAGCCTATCGGGCATGCGGCTCACCCTGCCCCTGCTACTGACGGGCCAGCCCAATATGGGTCCGGCGTGTCGGAGGCCTTGAGAAACCATCCCTCCGGTGCGATGTCGCAGGGGAAAGGTTCCGGGGCGTTGTGCCGGGTGGGACTGCAGGCATGGAATGGTCCCTTTTGGCTGAGCAGGACGGCCATGTGGATGTCGGCGTGGTCCTTCCACCACACGCTCATTCCCGTGGTCGGGTCCAGTCGCAGATGCTCCCATGCCCGCCACAAGGCGTCCATCCGGCTTACGGCCTCGGGGTGGAGGAACCATTGCCGGCACCATTTGCCGTTCTTCGTGTCCAGGATGCGGTTGTAGAGCGGGAGCAGCTGTTCATGCAGGAACTCCTCGGCAGTGTCGTAGAACGCCTGTGGTTCGTCCTCTGCTGCCGGGCCGGCGGCCCGGGACGAAGATCCTTCGCCTGCCGTTTTGCCTGCGGCCTGCTCCCGGGCTGCTGCCAGGGCGTCGGACGCTGATTCGACTTCTTCGACCGCGCGATCGCGTGCCCGCTCGCTTTGCGTCAGGGCCTCTGTGGCAGCGGCACGCAACCAGCCGGAGAGTTCCTGTTCGGACTTCTCCCGTGCAGCTGCCAAGGCCCCTTCGGCCTGTTCCAAGGCCACGTGGGCATCCTTGACCCGGGCCTCGGCAGTTGATAGCGCAGCCCCGGCCGGGGTTGTCTCGTCTTTCACGTCGGCGGTGTTTTCGTCGGTGAACATGTTCAGCTCGTCCATTACCGGGCATCCTTGCCTGCGGTGACCCACGGGTTCTCCGCCGCCGTGGGATCACTCGGACGTTCGGGCGCGGAGGTGCCGGCGTCGCGTTCCGCTGCCGGGGCACTCGATGGTGCGTACCGGCTGATCGACGCGTTGACCGCGTCCTTGTGTTCGGTCTTCCACCACGGCCGGGTCTTCACCAGGGTGGCCCGGGCGCCGGAGGCGAAGACCACGGCGCGGCCGCGTTCCATCTCCGTCAGGTCCGAGACGTCCAGAATGCGCTCCTTGCCTTCCTGGCGGGAGCTGCTGGAACCGCCCCGGCCGTTGGAGTGGGAGACGCTGTTGTAGGAGTAGTCCCCGATCAAATCCGAGAGGGTGCGCAGGAACCCGTCTTCCTTCACACCGCCCCCGTAGACGACGACGTTGGATGCCGACCAGATCTTCCGCATCCCCGGCTCGCCCCACAGCTCCACGCCCTGGGACCAGGACTGCAGGATGGCCATGACGATGATCCCGCGGGACCCATAATGGCTGAACAGATCCGGCAGGGCCGCCCAGCGCACGACGTTGGCCAGCTCATCCAGGGCAAAGACCGCAGGCACGGTCAGCCGGCCGCCCATGCGGGCCCCGCGTTCCTCCATGGCCTCGGCCACGGCCACCGTCAGGGCGGTGGTCAGCGGTGCCGCCGTGCCGACGCCTTCCATGGAGAGCACATACAGGGTCTCCATCGAGGTGGCGAAGGCGGTGGGGTCGAAGTGCTCGCGCCGGTCGGTGTCCACGCTGGCCCCGGGGGTGGGTGCGATCCAACGCAGGGTGTTGCGGGACTTGAGGCACTGGACCATCTTCTCGGCGGTGCCGAAGATCCCGTCCTTCTGCTTGTCGGCCAGGTTCATGGTCGATTGCAGGCCGGCGGCCTGCAGCTCGTAATCGTGCTCGTTGAGGATCTGGATGGCATCCGTGCAGTCCTGGCTCGTGATCCACAAGTACGCGTCCGTGATCGGCAGATTGCCGAGGGCGGCGGCGAGGAACAGGGAGGCGATCAGGTCCTCGGCCTTCGGCTCGAAATACGCATCCGTCTTCGCCCCGCTGCCACGGGAGGCGACGGCGAAGTGGTGGGTGAGTTTCGCGGCCTTTTCCTCATCGGTGACGTAGGACAGCGGGTTCCACCACCAAGTCGGTTCCTCCTGGGCGATCTTCTGCGGATCGAACACCCACACCTTCGCCGCCGCGGAGCGTGGTCCCCGGGTGGCGTCCACGACGTCGCGTTTGTTCGAGGTCGAGACCACGGCCCCCGGTGCGTTCAGGATGGCGGGGATCACCCTCGAGGCGGTCTTGCCCACGCGGGGTCCCCAGATGTCCAGGGAGAGGTCTTCCCATGACTGGTAGAACGCCTGGCCGCCGGCCACCACGTTGCCCACGAACACGCCGGGGTTTCCCACCACCCCGAGGCTCCTGGCCTTTTTGGTGGCTCCCTTGTGGCTGTAGGCGGCGATGTCGCGGCCCTTGCCCATGTACTGGGCGGCCTTGTCCACGCGCGGGCGCTTGCCCCCGGACTTGGACCGGGAAACCAACACGGCAACGGCTATCGCCACTGCGGCCAGGACCACGATCAGAGCTATGGCCACCATCGTGGACTGGCGTGGCCAAGCCACGCTGCCGTCGAGCAATCCACGGATCAGGTCCGACAATCCGGTCGGTGGTGCCGGTTTCCCGGCAAGCCGGTTGCCCAGCTGCAGGGCCACCCAGCCACCGCCAAAGACCAGCAGGACGATGCCGACCAACGCGAAGGGGGCCGCGACCTGGCCGGTGGTGCCGGTGGTGCCCTTGCGGTTCGGTGCGCTCATTCTCAGGCCACCTGTCCTTTCAGCTGCGTGGGCATCACGCTGCGTTCGTCGGTGATGTGCTTGGCCCGCTCGGTCGCGGTCAGGGTCATCTGCACGGCGATCCCGACGCGGCCGGGGATCTTCAGCAGGAACTTCCCCGCCCCGGGTGGGGGTAGCGGCCGGCCGTCGGCCGCACGTTCCTGCTTCCACGACGGGGGCGCGTTGAAACCGGCCACGGTGTCGATCTCGCGCTCGTTCAGGGGCACGACCTCGTTGAGGTCGTGCAGGTCCTCCCGGGTCAGGGCCATGGCTCCCAGGACGCCGGAGCGTTCGGTGAAGCCCTTGGCGGTGGCCTGGTCCTTTGGGTTGGGCAGGGCGAGGAAGTCCTTGGGCGAGTGGGTGATCTTCAGTTCCGAGACGCCCTTGCCACGGTTGGTGCGCCCGATGCGGTCCACCCGGTCGATGATGCCCTCGCAGGCTCGCATCGGATACCAGAACTCGTCCTGCATCGCGAAGTACCCGCCCCACCCAATGGACGGGTCGTGGCGGGAGAGCTCGTAGTGGGCGTCGATGGAGGAGAACCCGATGGTCCAGGTCGCCAACATCGCGGCCGAGAGCAGCTTGGTGTTCGATTCCGGGATCGAGGAGGTGTCGAAGCAGAACCCGCCCGGGTTGCCCACTTCCAGGCGCACGCTCTTGCGCCCGCCAACCAGGGACCCCATTTGCCCGGACATCACCGCCCGCAGCGAGAGGTGCAGCTGGCGGTATTCGGTGCTGAACTGCTCGGCGTCCTTGCAGACGGTGGCGGAGAGGACTTCGGGGGGTGGGTCCATGAATGCGGTGAGCAGGTCCCCCATCCAGGGTGTCTCGTTGCGGTTGATGACCGAGCGGACCAGTTCGGCCAGGGCGGCGTCCTCGCTGTCGCTCAGGGGCGTGCCTCGGCTGATCTGTACGACGAGGGAGACGAGGTCCACGGCCTTGCCGATGGCCTGCAGGCGCATCTCCTCCCCGAGCTGGCCGCCGATCTTGGCGGCGGCGTCGCCGAGTGCGCCGAGGTCGAGCAGGTTGATCCGGTCGGTGCTCTCGGGTCCGACGCGCACGACGTTGCCGCCCATGGCGGCCACGGCCTCGCCGTGCTCGTTCTTGATCGGGTCGAACACCGCCGGGGCTATGCCCCGGGCGGCCATGGAGTACATGAGGCGCTGGGACAGGGTGGACTTGCCGTTGCCGTTGAGGCCGAAGAGCATCATCGAGGGCGAGGAAATCAGGCCCGCCCGGTACCAGGTCTGCGGATCCCCGCACACGGCGGTGCCCACGTGCATGTCCCTACCCAGCGGGGTGCCGATGTTCGGGCGGGAGGTGCCGGCGGCGAACGGGTAGACCCCGGGCAGCTGCGCGGAGGTCGAGTACCACTGCGGCGGCTGCGGGATCTTCCCCCACCGTCCGCCCCCGAAGCCGGTCAGGCCACGGAGTGTCTTGAGGTGCTTCATCACAGGACTCCTTCAAGCCAGAGCGGGGTGGTGCTGTAGGTCCAGGGCAGCACTCCGAACGGCAGCGTGGTGTGGAAGGCGGCGGAGCCGGCGTGCTCGACGAAGCGGTAGGGCATCAGCAGCTGCCCCATCAGCGATTTGATCTGGTTCAGCGCATCCCGGTGAGCGGACTCGTTGGCCTCGAACGTCACCGTCACCATGAGCGAGAACAGGGATAGGCGGGCGCCTTGGGCGAGTTCCTGCTCGGTCTGCTCGGCGACCGCCTTGTTCTTCAGGTCGAAGGAGGTGGCGCGGCCCTTGCGGGTGCTCATCTTCCAATCCGCGGTGGTGACCAGCCGGTTGACCGTCCGCGCTGCGGTGCCCGGGTCCACGGGCCGGTACATGATCGCCACGCGCTTGCGCAGGAACTTTCCGTTGGGTCCGAAGAGCTGGTCGAAGGAGCGGGCGGTGATGTGTGATTCCGGGGGAACGGTCATCATCAGTGTCATGGAGGCCACCCCGTCGTGGAAGATGACCCGGCCGCGTGAGTCGTCGAGGAATTCCGGGCCTGCCTGGTCCCAGGAGCGGTTCATGCCGAGCCCGGAGAGGGCGTCGAGGGCCATTTCCTGGTCGCGGGCCGGCTGGTAGGCCAGCTGTGCGATTTCGGCCAGCTCGGCCTCCACCAAGGGCCGTGGTGCCCCGGCTCCGGCGCGTGCGAGCATCTGGGACTGCTGGGGCAGCCGGGCGGCGACCTCGGCCACGGCCGGGGTGATGTCCTTCTCCGTGGCCCCGAGCTCTTTCGCGTCCCACACCAGCGTCGAGTAAACATTCAGAACGGACGAGCGTGCGGGCAGGGTGCCGACCGCTTCATCCAGGACGTGTTTGGCGAACGCCGGGGCGTTTGGCGCGACGTCTTCGCGCACTGCCTGGCAGGTGCCGGCGGAGGACTCGGAGGCCGAGTCCACCACGATGGTGGCCCCGGACAGGCCGGGGTCCACGCTGAGGGAGGAGATCCAGGAACCGAAGTGGGCGACCTGGTTGTTGACCACTGATTGTTCCTGCATCGCGGCCCCGTCGGGGGTGCAGCCGAACACGGCCGCGATCTTGCCGGCCCGCTTGTGGTGCAGCAGCGTGTAGTCCCGGTTCAACCCGTCCACCCCGGACAGGGTGTCGACGTCGGTCAGGGCGCCGGGCAGGCGCTGGGTGGCCTCGCGGGGAAGGGTGGAGAACGGGCCGGTGACGTAGAACGACTCGCCGCGCCGGTTCCGCCCTGCTAGGGAGATCCGGTCGGTGACCTTCGTGGCGACCGTGGTCCCACCGAAACGGACCAGCCCCAAGACCACGATGAGGAACGTGGCCAGCAGGGTGAAACCGGCCAGGGCGTAGGCCTGTTGGACTAGGGCCAGCAGCACCAGCACCGCCCCGGTACCGGAAACCACCAGGGCGGCCAGGCTCATGCCGAACAACCCCGGCGCGGTGGGCCGCAGCCAGTTCCCGAACTTGTCTTGCGCGACCCTCTCATGTGCGGTGTTGTTGCTCATTCGCCGATCACGTCCTTTCCATCAGCATCCTTGGTCCCGTCGGCTATCGCCTGTCCCATCGACCGGGCGGCCGCACTACCGGCTTCCTTGGCCTTGGACGGTGACTTGTTGGTATTCGGTTGGGCGGGGGTGGCTTCCGGTGCGCTGGTCCCGCCGGCAGTACCGGACGGGCCAGCCGATTCCGGGGTTCCGGAATCGGCACTGGTTGACCCGCTGGAACCTACGCTGGTGCCCGGGGCGGAGCTGTCGGCCTCCACGGTCCCGGCAGCGGTGCCCCCAGCACCACTTGCCCCGCCATCGGCACCCACGGTCTCCGAGCCGGTACCCCCGGCAGCAGCATCGCCACCAACTGTGCCGGATCCGGTGGAACCGGCAGCACCGGCCCCATCGGCACTAGTGGTTTCCGCGCCGGTTCCCCCGGCAGTGGACTCGCCGCCTACGGTCCCGGAACCTGTTCCACCGGAGCCGCTGCCACCAGCCGGGGATCCTCCCCCGGAGTCGCCCGTGCCGGAATTACCCGTGGAGGGTGGCCCGGAGTTCCCGGTGCCCTTGGCGGTGGAAGTTCCGGTTGTCGAGGCGGCCTGGGTGGACTTGGCCGTTCCGGCGGTTTTCGCCGCCCCACCTGCGGCGGCACTGCCTCCACCGGAGAGAATGGCGGTGCCGGCCGCGACACCGGC
Organism: Arthrobacter sp. ASL1; assembly: GCF_056680475.1. Classification (NCBI taxonomy): domain Bacteria; kingdom Bacillati; phylum Actinomycetota; class Actinomycetes; order Micrococcales; family Micrococcaceae; genus Arthrobacter; species Arthrobacter sp. ASL1. The sequence continues at coordinate 93,895 of NZ_JBWXQH010000002.1, read as the reverse complement.
CCCGACGAGTGCGGCACCGCCAGCCAGGGCCATGCCCCCGCCACCGGAACCGCCCATGGCGGACGTTCCCGGGGACACCAGGCGCATGATCGCTGGCAGGGCGACCACAGCCAAGACGATGAGAATCAGGCCGTTGATGACCCCGCCGATGCCGTCCTCACCGGACTTTGTTTTCCATGCGTAGGCGTAGACGATCGCGGCCACGGGCTTGTAGATGGTGAAGGCGATGATCCAGGTCGTGATCTTGGAGAACGCCTGTTCGGCCCCGCCGATCATCGAGGCAGCGGCCGCAACCGGCCACACTCCCACGAGCAGTGGCAGCAGGGCCGAGCGGACCAGCATGATGCCCCACTGGATGATGGTCGCAATGATGCCGAAGATCCCGGCAAGAATTGCCAGTCCCGGTGATGAGGCCACCAGGGCCGCCACGGGCAGCGACCCGCGCCCATCGACTGTGACCCCTGCACTGTCGAGGATCCATGTGGAGAACGCGTCGCCGCCGACCAGGATCACTTGCATCAGTCCTACGCCGGCAGTTGAAACCAGCACGACGGTGAACATGGATTTTATGACCTTCGCGGCCTTCTCGCCCCGGTGGTGGATCATGGTCCAGATCGCGGCGACCATGAGGCCGACGGTTGCCAGCAGGATGCTGATGACCTGCAGTTGGGCGGTGAGCCAGGAAACCGATCCGGCATCCAGATCCACCAGCAGGCCTACATCGAGCCAGGAGGTCAGAAAGCCCTTGGTGAGGCTGTCCCAGCCGCCCAACATGGCTTCTGCCAGGTTGCCCAAGGCCGAATCCGAGACTGCGCCCACGGCTCCATTGAGTATGTTGTCCCCGATGCACAGAGCTGCCTTCATCGGGTTATCACAGGTGTCTGCTTCAGGCACTCTTATCACCCCATGGAACGAAGTCGCCCTTGGCTGGCGTTACGGGTTGTCCCACGTATAACTCACCGTTGTCGAGCGGCTTGAGTTTCCAGTCGCCATCGACCCAGTGGAATGTCTCTGGAACACCTACATACCCTGTAGGGCTTTTGGGGTTAGCTACCACCAGAGTGATCTGGGCTTCATCCTGCGTGTAGGAATCAACAATGAATCCCGAAAAGGATTGCGGATCCGAGGAGGATTCATCCTCCCTGACTGCTTTTAGCTGGACCTCCTTTCCGGGCGAGTCCACGACATACAGTTCGACGGCCTGCGTTGCGTCTTGGGTATTTCCTTCTGCCATTAGTGTGAACCCCATCAGTGCGGCGCCGAGGGGTGAGCGGGCGAAGCAGACCCCGTATCCGTCCTTTTTCTGGGTGGGGCCGTAGGTGTCCGATACCGGCCAGGTCCACCCGTCGCGGGCTTCCCAGCGCAGGTCCTTGGGCATGTCCGGGGTTGCGGAGGTATCCCCTTCCGGGACATCGCATCCCTCCTTGGCCGCCGGGGTCGCTGCCGGGGAAGATCCCCCGGCAGCCGGTGCCTTGGGATCATCCTTGGCCGGGTTGGCGAAGATCAGAACAGCCATGCCGACAATGAGGACCAGGATGATGATCGAGGCCCACAAGGTGATCGTTTTCCTGCGCGGGGAGGTGCCCTGCTCGTTCATGTTTGCCGTCATGGCGGTTACCTGCCTTTGCCTAGAGTCCGAGGAAGATCGGGGCGATCACTCCGGCCAGGCCGAAGAGCACGGCACCGGCGATCCACCAGCCGACCTTGCCGATGAACTCGGCACCCTGGCCGTGGCGGTGGGAGAAGAAGCCGCCGATGGCCACGAACAGCAGGCCGATGACGGCGATGCCGCCACCGATGCCCTGGACCCAGAACACGACCGTGTCGATGGAGTTGGTCACCTCGGGGGGCAACGGCTTGGGTTCGGCCATGATGTTCGCGGCGTGGGCTGCATGGGTGGTGATGTTGTTCATTTGGTTTCCCTTTCGGTGTGGACGCCGTGGTTGGCCAGCGTCGTGGTGAGTTTGGTTAGTTCCTTCGCAGGAAGATCAGTGGGCGCGGTGTTCACTGCGCGTTTGAGTAGCAGCTCCGGCACCCAAGGGGTACGGGCCACCGGCAGTGCGCCGGCGAGGATCTTGAGTTCGTCGTTGATCCGACGAGGCGACCGGCCCGGGCCGGCGGCGACGACGAGGGCGGCGGTGAACGTCTCGGCACCATGGGTGGCCAGGGCGTTCTTCGCCGCAGTCACCCCGTCGAGGCTGGCCCGCAGGACCAGCACCGCTGCGCCGGTCTCCCGGTCGGTGTGCCAGGCGTTGATGTGTCCGGCGTCAGTGCCGCCGAGGATGCCCGCCCAGGCGGTTGCCCCGGCCCCACCGTGTGCGCCGACGAACACCGGGCGGTCCCGCCCTGTTGCGGTGCTCTCCTGGTTTTCCGTCGTGGTGTCCGGGGTGGTTGCGACTGGTGCCAGTGTGGGGATGGAGCGTGCTGCTTCCAGCCACGCGTTCACCGGCTGGGCAGGACGCACTTCGGCGTCCTGGCTGGTTTCGCGGTTCTGGTTCATGGTGTTCACAGTCCCCGCGCCACCGCTGCCGTGGCCCGCAGCCACGCCCGACGGGAGGCCTTGGTGAGGGCGTCGTGGACGATGCGCCCAGACTTCAAGGCAGGGTCGAACGGCACGGTGACGACCTCGCGGACATAGGGGCGGAAGCCCTCGGCAATGCGCTCGGCCACCGCGGCCTCTCCGGGCTGCCATTCTGAGACGATGACCACCGCGTTTTCGGCCAGCTGGGCGGCGTGTTCGTCGCGCTCGTGCAGGGCCTTGAGCAGCAGCAGGGCTGCCTCTGCACGGTCTTCCATGGTGGTGGTGGGAACCACGAGCTGGTTGGTCAGCCCGATCATCGCGGACCAGTCCGAGCCACGGTCAACGTTGCCCGAGTCCATGACGACCAGCCGGTAGTACTTCGCGGCCACCCGGTGGATGACCTCGACGTCCTCGCCGGTCATCACGTGGGTTCCAACCAGGCTGTCGTCCGAGCGCAGGACGTCGAACTTGTCGGCCGGCTGGTGGTGGACGTAGCGGGCCATGTGCCCGGAAACGGCCTCGGTGGAAAGCAGCGTCTCCGCGTTCTCGAGCACGTCGAGCACGGTGGATCCGTGGCCGCCTTGTTCGGTGCGCCAGCCCAAGGTTCCGACCTCGGGGTTGCCGTCGTAGGCGAGCACTCCCCCACCGCCGTGGCGGGCGAACGTGGCGGCAATGTTCTTCACGGTCGGTGTCTTGTTCGCCCCGCCTTTGCGGTTGGCGACCATGATCGTCCGTGTTCCGGCCCAGTGCTGGGACACGGCGGCTATGTCGGCGCGTTCGGAGATCTCGGCGGCCGAGGGGGCCACCCGGATCCCCACCGATGCCAGCCAGCCGCGGAAACCGGTGGTGGCCGGCTGCACGGCGGCCTGGGTGCTCAGGAAAGATTCGGCATCACGCAACGCCCGCCGGGTCGCCGGCCCTGCCTCAACCGGCGCTTGTGCTGCGTCGCCCGCCGCAGCGGGTTGGGCGGTCTGCACTGCTGCGGGAACGGCCTCGATCACCGGCTCCGGAGCCGGTTCCGGCTGGCGGGTGGGTGCCGGTGTGCTGTCCCCGGCTTCGGCTTCGGGTTCGACTTGGCGATCGGGTGAGATGAGCAGTCCGGTCAGCCCGTTCCCGTCCATCGTGGACACGCGCACGGGCCGGCCGTGTTCCCCGGCGACCTCGAACAGCCGGGTCATCAGCTGGGTGCGCAGCTGCCCGGGCTCGGCGGCGGTGAAGTTCTCCTCCTGCCCGTCGATGGTCAGCACGCCGGTGTTGTCGGTGTTGATGATCGCGCTGAGAACCGGTTTGGTTTGGATCAGGGACTGGTCAATGGCCATCAGGGGACTCTCTTTCATCGTGTCGGGATCGGTTCGGGGTTCGGTCATGGGGTGTATCCAGGGGCCGGGCCGGCGGGCTCGATGGCCTGGACCAGCCACGGTGCGCCGGCCTTGTCCTGGACCACGACGACCTGCCATGGCCCGTCGTTGGTCTTGAACCGCACGGTCACCACCTGGGGGTTGTGTTCGTCTTGGCTGGCCGTGGGGGCCGAGCCGATGTCATCGAATGGGACCCGGGCGGGGTCGGTGTATTGGGCCTCGTCCGCGTACTCGTCGGTCAGGTACGGCAGCAGGTCCGTGAACCAACGCCTCTCGGGGACCTCGGGGCGGGCGAACAAGGCCATGGCTTTGACCGCGACGACCTGCGGTTCTTCGTTGGCTGCCGGGCTGCCGGATGCCGGGGTGGATGCCACGGTGACTGGGGACGGTGCGGCGGCCTCATCCTTGGCGCCGAACAGCGAGCACCCCGACAGGACGAGGACGCAGGCGGTGGCCCCGACGGTTCGCAGGACCACGCTGGCCTGGTGGTTGGTGGGCATTAGAGGACTCCCTTGGCTTTGAGGATCGGGGTGGGGTCGATGACGTGCTTGAAAGTCGGCTTGTCCGCCGGGGTGCCGGGGCTTGCGACTTGGAAGTGCAGGTGCACGCCGGTGGAGTTGCCCGTGGTGCCCACGGTCCCCAGCGGGGTCCCGGCGGCCACGGTGTCCCCGGCTTTGACCTTCAGCGAGCCGTGGACCATGTGGTGGAACTCGAAGACCAGGCCGGGCTTGTCGGTCTGCTTGGCGATTACGTAGGTGCCGTAGTCGGCCTTCCAGCCCTGGCCTTGCTCGGCCACGGTGATCAACATGTCCGTGGGGGCCAGCACGTCGGTGCCGGGCCCCCCGGCGAGGTCCACGCCCCTGTGGTTGGTGGTGTTCACGTTGCAGGAGGCTCCGGCCGGGCATGCTCGCCCGCCGAAGCCGCTGGCGATCGTGGCCCCGGGCAGCGGGCTGGTCCACTCTCCGGATCCCAGCTCCCCGATGACCGCCGCAGCGGTGTCGGGGCATGTCCCGTTGGCGTCGATGTCCCCCAGATCCCCGGATGTCAGGGCCTTCACGATTGCCGCTGCAGGGGAACGGAACGGGGTGTAGTGGTTGGGGTCCGCGTTGCCCTGCACCCGGTGGATCGCCTCGGTCGGTTCCAGGTCCTGCCAGCCGTTAATGCGCTGCAGGGCCTTGAAGAAGTTGGTGGCGCTGGTGTGCGGGTCCATGCGGTCCTGGTAGGAGCCCCAGACGCCGTTAGACCGCTGCTGGAACAACCCCCGGGAGTCAGGCCCGGCGGTGTCGCCGTGGTCGACGATCTTCAGCGCTGATTCTCCGATGGCTGTCTGTACGCCGAGGATCTGCGCGGCGATGGGCAGTTTCAGGTCCGAGGCGGCACCCATGATCTGCGCGGCGTTTTCCAGCTGATCCACGGAGAACCCGGCAACCTGCTTGGTTCTGGCCGGGACGGTCGTTGGTTTGTCGGCATCTGCAGCGCAGCTACCTGTATCCGAAGCAGCGTCGTCCGCGCCGAGGAATAGGAGAACCACAATCAGTACAGGGGCTAGGAAGAGTACTGCTGCAGCAACGGCCAGGCTTCCGGTCTTTGAAATTTCCACTCATCCTCTCCTTGATATTGATCTATGAGTTACCAGCCGCAGCAGACATAAATACATTCGTTGGCAAACCAGTCCATTGTTTCGGAAACCAGCAGATCTTGTGTTGTCAAAATTTGACAGGCGTGTCTGACGTCAGTGAGCGTGGATCTCGATAGGACAAGACTAACATTAAGTGTTAGTCTCTGGACATGCACTTTCTCGGATGCGGCAAAATGAAGGGATGCCCCGCGATGCGAAAACCTCCGCCAGCCCCGCCGAATGGGCCGACGATGCCATGAAGGCCTTCGGAATGAATAGGGTGCGCGCTGAAATCATCAGATATCTGGCACGAAGCACCAGCGGAGCTACGTCAGGGCAAATAGCCAGAGACTTGGATGCGACATACCAGACGATTTTCAGGCATCTGAGAGACCTCGAGGACCAAGGCCTGGTCGAGTCGGACGGTGCCGACAATCGACACGGGCAACGCGTGGTGTACCAGCTCAACAAGCAGGAGCGGGACCGCGCGTTGGAAAATTATGCGAAGTACTTAAACGGGGAATGACGCACGACACGCCTAAAGCTTCCCGTATCTGCTGTAACAGTTAAGTGAGACTAAGGGCATGGCACTTCCAGGTAAGCCGGTAAGGCAACGCAAAAGTAAAGGTGAACGTCACCTGATTGGTGCGCGATTACCGATCGACGACGCGGTCAAGCTAGACGAAGTCACAGATGCACTCGGTGTCAGCGTGAGTCAGTACGTTGCTGACCTTCTGCACGAGCACCTGACCACCATTGACCTTGGAGCCATCAAATACCAAGAGGAGCTGCCGCTGAAGCACGCCTCATAACAATTAACTGAAGAAGGCCCGCACTAGGCGGGCCTTCAATCAAGTTTCCAAGCTATCCACTGAACATTCTTGGCGGGATGGAAGTGGATAGCTCCCACAAACACACCCTGAAGGCTGCTTGTGCTTGCCAGCTTACACTCTTTTTCTGCCCAACCACTAGATCCAGCACCCCACCATCGGCGTGTCTCCCGTCTCCGCGAGACCGACCGCGACGTCGTGCTCAAAGCCGTTCCCCACGGTGCCGTACGCGCCGCCCACGGCACCCATGTACAACACGCACTCCTCGCGCACCCCGAGTATGCCCGCTGCTACGCAGCCCGCCAACACACCCTCCGCACAGTGCTCGTCGTCCTGATCAACCGCGCCGACTACCAGTCCATGACCACGCGCCCCGGCTGGGACCACCTCTGCCAGGAAACCGGCAGAAGCCGGCGCACCATCGCCCGTGCCCTGGCCACCCTCAGAACCTGGGGCTTGATCGGCATCGTCGCCAGCGGCCGCACCGCCGCCTACGCCTCCCTGAACGAAGACGGCGAACGCACAAACGAAGCCGCCGTCTACGTCCTCTGCACCCCCTCACCCCTCACCCTTATCCCAACGCCCACCACGTCCGGTGTGGATGAAAATGGCACCCCTCCCGCCCTAGGCGGTTCTCACCTTAAGAACTTAAAGAAAACCCATACACGCGCGCACGAAAAAAACCTTGTCGGTGCGGCTACGCCGCCTAAACAAACTTCTGACGGCTACGCCGCCCCCACTCCCCCAACGCCATATCGTCCAGAACTACTCTGGCCGGCCCACAAGACGACAGCATCGAAGAAACAACGCCTCGCCGCCGCCTCGGAACTGCGCCGACGCGTATTCCTCCTCCGCCCCATGAGTAACAAAGACATCCGCGCTACCATCAGGGATTTCCTGGTCTGCGGTTGGACAGTCGCAGACCTCCACCACGCACTGGACCACCAACCCAACGGCCATCCCTGGCCCCACACCGGAGTACCCGCCGAGGCCAACGCCGCACGACTCCGCGGCTGGCTCCGCTACCGACTCAACGCCTGGCGCACCACCACCGGCGAGCCACTACGGTCCCGCGACCAACAACAATCCAACAAAGCCGCCGAACGACGCGCAGCAGCAGCCAAAGCCGCGCAAGAGGCCAAGAGGGCACTCGAAAACCGGGCGATGCGAATCGGACAGGATTCGCCCGCGAAACTTCGTGCATTGCAGTCGATCAGGACGATCCTTGGACCGGATGGAAACGGTAGCTGATTAACGCTACTGGCCTATCTTTCTTTCTTTCAATCTTTCTTTTAGGTATAGGATGAACACATGCAAACCATCATGGTCTATAGCGAATCCGGCGGAGTCTCGAAGACGACGACCGCGGTATCCCTCGCGATGCTCGCGGCCAGCCAGGGCTTGTCGGCTCTTTTGATCGACTTAGATCCCCGCGCGGCCGCCACAAAATGGACAGGCGCTGAACCGTCCGGCGAAGGTCTCCACGTGGGCGCCATTCTGGCCGATTCCGATCCAGAAGGCTGGGCCGAGGACCTCGCAGTGCAAAGTAGTTGGCACACATCCCTACGAATACTTCCGTCGGCCCGGTCTGTGTCCAATAGGGAAAAGGACAATGCGGATCACCTCGAAGTTCGCCTTCGTACATCCCTGATCGGCTGCACTGCAGACGTAGTCGTGATCGATTGCCCGAATAGACAAGGTGGCCCCCTCACCCAATCGGCACTGAACGCATCCGACACCGTTGTTTATGCGGCAAAGGCCAGCATTGACGGCATAGATGGATTCGAAGGGGCGCAGATGACGGTCCATAAGTTCCTAGAAAACCGCAAAAGATTAGGTGCCCCCGCTCAACTCCACGAAGCAGGAATTGTCGTTGGTGGCGTTAAGGACACAGTCATGCCCAGAGCAGTAGTTTCCGCCATCGACGAACTCCGGGAAACAGGGCTTCTTCTTACCCCACTCATACCCGAACGCACCATCGTCCAGGATGTCAGGCTATCCGGTGATTGGTATGGAAATTTTCGCAAGGGAACCCCCGTAGTCGATGCGTACACCGAGATAGCGAAGCAGGTCATCAAATGAGCCAGGAACTCCCCGACCGTCCGGAAAGAGGCCGTCGCCGGCCAAAGGCAGCACCCGATGAGAACATAGACCCCATCGATTCGCCGAGGCCCGTCGCGACTGATGCTGTGGCGCCTGCCGCACCACCAAAGATAGTTCGAGAGCCCTTCAATGCCAGGTTGGACCCACGAGTTATCGAGATGCTCCATCAGGCACGCTCTACTCACGGAATCAAGATTTACGAGGCCGTTGAGCAGGCCGTCAAAGCCCACTGGGGTTCTACCCGCGAGTAGAAGAAAGAAAGCTTTCATTCTTTCTTTCTGGGTCTGCAAACTACACCTAGAGGTTATTGTCCTCTGGTAGGGATCTCGTGCTGTTGGCAACATTGAATTCATTGGAGACCGCGGTAGCGTGTTGGTCTGGCTTTCCTGACGTCGACTCTGACTGGTCATGAAATGGAAGGCAAAGGAAGAAAGAAAGAAAACTTTCTTTCTGGCTCGCTCAATTGGTCCGGACTCCATGAAGGCCCGACGGGGGATTCTAGGCCGATGCCTGGCCCAAGGTGCCGTCCCGGGCGCTCCAGCGGCCTGTGGAGGGTTCGTGTACCAGCTCCCAGGTCACCAGTGCCGAGCGGGGGCTGCCGCCGAGGCGAACCTGGGGCGGCCTGTGAAAAAGTGAAATATCCGACGCTAAGGCTTTGCCATGTGCCGTAGAACCGCAAGGTCTTGGTCGTCATGCCCGTCGCCGCTGCGGCCTCACTGAGACGCACCGTTTGCTTCCTGCCGGAGCGGATGGTCGGGGCACAACACAACCACTTAACATCCCAGTCCAGGGAAAGATCGAGAATTGGGATAGAGCAGCCTGCATTTGTGGATAACGCCGGTGTCCCGGCGAGGGGCCGGCGCGTCGCATTCTTCCCAGCCCAATTCCTGCAGGTACCGATGTCCCTTGAAATCATGTCCGCTAGTCCTTCTTCACCCGGTCCGGCGCTTGCAGCACCGGATCCTTCTGTGGGGACGGTTCTCATAGCCCTGCCCGGCCTGCGTAATGCCGCACCTGTTGGCGGAGGCTGCTGCGCGGTTGACGCCGTGGTTGAGGAACTGGAGAGCTGGCCGGGGATCATGGCCGAAAAGATCGATCGCTGCAGTGAAACGGTTTCCGTCCGCGTCGGCCCGAGCCGGGTGAGGACAGGCTTCCGGCGCGAGCGGACGCCGTGCGGGATCTGGGCTCACCCGAGGCGGGCATTGCCAGCCGTAGCTGACCTGGCTTGGGATGCATCCGACCGGCCGCCTCGGCCACCAAGCCACCCTCTTGACCTTCCCCCATAGGTCAAGGTGCAGAATGGGGAATGACCGGGTCAGGGGCAGCGCCTCTTCACCCTTGCGGCACGCAGTGCTCTTACTGGCCACGTTTTTGTACGATTTTTTTGGAAGGTCCCATGACTGAAGCAGCAGGTTTTGATTATGATCTGGCCGTCATCGGCTCCGGCGGCGGCGCGTTCGCCGCAGCCATCCGGGCCACCAACCTGGGTAAGCGTGTTGTGATGATTGAACGCTCTACCGTTGGCGGGACCTGTGTAAACACCGGATGTGTGCCGTCGAAGGCACTGCTGGCGGCGGCCGAAGCCAGGCATGTGGCTCTGGATGCGTCCGGCCGGTTCCCCGGCATCAGCACCTCCGCCGCTCCTGTTGATATGCCTGCGTTGGTCAACGGAAAACGGTCCCTGGTGGAGACGATGCGCTCGGATAAGTACGTGGATCTGGCCGCTGACTATGGATGGGATCTGCGCCAGGGCAATGCCATGTTCGCCGGCACACCGCAGGAACCGGTCCTGGAAGTCACTGGCCCGGACGGTGCCCGCAGTGAAGTGCGCGCCGAGCACTATCTGGTCGCCACCGGTTCCGCGCCCTGGGCGCCGCCGGTAGAGGGCTTGCAGGAGGCGGGTTATCTGACCTCGACTTCGGCGATGGAACTGGACGAAGTGCCGGAATCCATGCTTGTTTTTGGCGGTGGTTACGTGGCCCTGGAGCAGGCGCAGCTCTTCGCCCGCCTGGGTTCAAAAGTGACAGTGCTCGTCCGTTCCCGCTTGGCCTCTGCTGAGGAACCCGAAGCGTCCCGTGCCCTGATGAGCGTCTTCGCCGACGAGGGTATCCGCGTGGTCCGGCGCGTGACCGTGAACTCGGTGCAAACAGATTCGGAGACGTCGGAGACTGTCGTGACAGCCACCGTTGCAGGAGGCAAGGAGGAATTCCGTGCATCGAAGCTGCTGGTCGCGACCGGGCGCCGTGCCGTCACGGACGGGCTTAACTTGGACGCGGTCGGGGTCAAAACCGGTGATCGGGGTGAGATCCTGGTGCAGAACACACTTTCCAGCTCCAATCCCAGGATCTGGGCCGCCGGGGATGTGACCGGGCACCGGGAATTCGTCTACGTCGCGTCCGCCCACGGAACCCTGGCGGTGGAGAACGCCTTCAATAACGCTGGCCGCGAGGTCGACTACCGGCACCTGCCCCGGGTGACGTTCACCAGCCCGGCCCTGGCCGCCGTCGGGATGACCGACAAGGAAGCCAACGAGTCGGGCATTCGGTGCGAATGCCGGGTCCTGCCCTTGGAATACGTGCCCCGCGCCCTCGTGAACCGGGACACCCGCGGCTTCATCAAGATCGTCGCCGACAACAGCACCGGCCGGATCGTGGGCATCACGGCGGTCGGCAAGGAAGCCGGGGACCTGGCAGCGGCCGGGGTGTACATCCTTGAGGCCGGCATGACCGTGGACCAGGTCGCGAACCTGTGGAGCCCTTACCTGACCATGGCCGAAGGCATCAAAATCGCCGCCCAGTCCTTCAAAACAGACGTCTCCAAGCTCTCCTGCTGCGCCTCCTGACCCCTGCCCTCAAGCCTCACCAACCGAAGGAACAACCATGACGAACGACGTTAGCCAGGTTACTGAACGCCTCGCCACAGCCGAGACCGGCATGCAGCCCTGGCTGTGGCTGCCACTGATGAAACTCCTCGCCCAGGGCGACCCTGTCGACATCGCTGACCTCGGCGCCGCGACCGGCCGCCCCGCTGAGGAAATCCGCGCCGCGCTGGAGGTCATGGCCGACACGGAATACGACGGTTCAGGGCGCATCGTCGGGCAGGGACTGACCCAGCGTCCCACCCAGCACCGCTTCGAAGTCGACGGCGAACAGCTCTACACCTGGTGCGCCCTTGACACCCTGATTTTCCCCACCCTCCTGGGCGCCCCCGCACGGATCGAATCCGCGTACAAATCAACAGGGACACCGGTTCGGGTGCGCGTTGACAGCTCCGGTGTCACCAGCGTTGAACCGGCAACGGCGGTGGTTTCACTGGTCAATCCTGAGGACATGAGCTCTGTGCGGTCCTCCTTCTGCAACCAGGTCCACTTCTTTGCCTCACCCGAAGAAGCCGGGACTTGGCTCGAAAACCACCCGGACGGCACGGTCGTCCCCGTGCAGGAGGCATACCGGCTCGCCTCCTCAATGGCAGAAAAAATGCTCGCCGGGATCACCACGCAGAACCGGGAGGAGCCAGGCAACGGGGCACAAAGCTGCAGTTGCTGACTCCACCACCGGCCCGCTCCGGTGCGCCCCTACCCTGTTCATGGCCCCCTGCGCAGCCTTTGCAAGAGGTCTTCCGCCCGCGTATGACACTCCCATGGACGTCCTCTGACCGCCGCTGCCCTGATGGAGCAGGCGCTGACCGGCTGCCCGGGAACGTGGCGTTTGCGCCGGTTGAGCGCGGTAGGACTGGAACGCGTGCCCACACGATCGGAAGCTTGAATAAGGCCTGAAAGACCGATGACGACTGAAGGGTAAAGCGAATGGATAATCATTTCGATGTTGCGGTACTGGGCATGGGGCCAGGCGGAGAAGTCGCGGCCGGTCGGCTGCTGAAGGCCGGGAAGAAGGTCGCGGTCATCGAGCGGGAACTGATTGGCGGGGAATGTGCCTACTGGGCGTGCGTGCCGTCCAAAACCGTGCTCAGGCCACCGGAGGCGCGCACGGAAGTGCAGAGGGCAGCCGGGGTTGGAAGGGCTGAGCTGGACTGGGCGGAAGCCAGTGACTACCGCGACTACATGATCAGGCATCTGGATGACAAGGACCAGATCGACGGATACACACGCCACGGGGCCGTCGTGGTTAAAGAGGAGGCCCGGATCGCCGGCCCGGGACGGATCCGTGCCGGAGACCGCGAACTGACTGCCGAACACGTCATCATTGCCACCGGATCCGACCCGGTCCTTCCGCCCTTGGAGGGCTTGGATCAGATCACTGCGTGGACAAACCGGGAAACCTATACGGCCACAACCCTGCCCGGGCGCGCCGTGGTCATTGGTGGCAGCGCCGTCGGGATTGAGACGGCCACGTTCCTGGCCCGCTTCGGAGTCAAGGTCACCCTCATCCACCGCGGAGACAGGCTCCTGGGACGGGAAGAACCCCGGACCGGGGAACTCGCATATGAGTACTTGCCCGAATCCGGGATCGAGATCCGGCTGGGAGTGAACGCCCGCCGGGGCCGCAGGGAAGGCGGCCAGAGCGTCCTTGAACTAGATGACGGCACCGAGGTGGCCGCCGACGTCGTCGTTTTCGCCACCGGCCGTGCCCCGCGGACCCGGGACCTGGGGTTCGAACAGGCAGGTGTGGTCCTGGGCGACAGCGGACAGGTGCAGGTTGATGAACACTGCCGGGCCGGCGAAAACGTGTGGGCCATCGGGGACGTTACCGGGATCATGCCCTTCACTCATGTCGCGAAATACCAGGGCAGGATCGCGGCCGACGCGATCCTGGGCAACCGCCGGAAGGCCTTCTACGAGGGTATTCCGCGGGTCGTGTTCGCCGACCCGGAAATTGCCGCCGCGGGCCTCACCCGGGATCAGGCTGAACGGCAGGGCCTGAGCACCGCAGCGGCGGAGCTTGATGTCGCCGCGGCCATTACGCGCCCGTGGACCTACGAACGGGATCCGCGCGGGCATCTGGGCCTGCTGGCCGATACCGACCGCAAGGTCCTGATCGGTGCCTGGGCGGTGGCCCCAATGGCCGGGGAATGGATCCACCAGGCCTCCCTGGCCATCCGGGCACAGATCCCCATCGACACGCTCCGGGACCAGGTCGCCCAATACCCGACGTACAACGAGGCGTACCTGGCGGCCCTGGACAAACTCGACATCTGACTGCCGCCGGAGCCCCGGCGCGCTGCTGTCCCAGGGCGTGCGGACCAGGCGAGTGCAGCTGCGGGAGGGACCATCATGAAAGTCACTGAAGCACTCGAAGACCTGGCCATCGCCTGGGTCGCCGGCGCTGGCGGGACCAAAGCCATGGAACCGGTCAGCATGAAACTTTACGAACTGGAATCCGAACAGTACCGGGCCCGGGAAAACGCGGCCCGGCAGGGGCCCCCGTAGGAGCCGGCGGCGAAGAAAATCTTCGGCGCGGCCGGAATCGTCCTGGAGAGGGAAATGCCCTGGAGCAGGCCTCGATGTTCATGCATTATGGGCTCGCGTGAGCTGGTCGCCCTTGTATGTGCTGCTGCGCCGCCGGGGCAGGATGGGGCCCTCTCGGGTCAGGAACGTCGGGGAGCGTTTCCCTCCTATTGCGGAACTGGCCCCATCGGGGACCAGGTCCGCGGCCCTGACCGGGCCGGAGGGGGCCGGTGGAATTCTTCTGCCTGCCGCGCGTGGATGCCCCGGCCCTGGTATTCGGGCTCCTTGACCGGACGCGCGGGGTCCGGCTGGGGATAAGCCCCGCGCCCGCCGGAGATAACGGAACTGAGGGCAATGCCAGCCCGTGTTGGTGTGGTGTGGCGGGCTTAGCCTGGGACGCCGCCGGTGCAGGGGGCTCCGGGTTCGGGGGTCTGGGGGCCTTGGCTGTACTTGTTGATGAACTGGGCCAGGCGTTTGTCGTTGCTGTTGTCCACGCTGAGCTGTTTGCCCCAGGCAGTGATTGTGACGGGCGAGGCCTGGTCGGTGACGGGGCTGAGCAGGAGGTAGTCCTGACTGCCGGCCAGTGAGGTCAGTTCGGCGAGCCGGTCCTTGGGGAGGTCCGTGCGGTAGGTGAGCCAGACGGCGCCGTGTTCGAGGGAGTGCACAGCCTGGGTCGGTTCCACCGGGGTGGTGTACGTTCCGCAGTTCGTCCACACCGGCGCGTGGTCACCCCCGGTGGGCGGGTTCAGCGGGTAGCTGACGGGTTCGCGGGTGTGGTTTTGGGACTGGCCGGGGAAGTCCTTCTCGCCCTCCACGGGACGGGCCGCTTCAGCCGTGGCCCGCTCGCGCTGCTGTACCTCACCGACGAGGACGAACGACATGGCAGCGATGATCGAGGCGATGACAGCGCCGCCGGTGCCATAGATCATCCAGGCCTTGCGTTTGTCGGCGGCGCGCTGTTTTGCCTGGACGGCCTGCACGATAGCCTTCCGTTCCTCGGGGCTTTTCCGGGGTGACGGCATAGGGGGTCTCGCTTTCTGTGGTGGGATGGTCAGAGTCTGCCGCGCAGCTCTTGGAGGGCGGTGATTTCCGCGGTCTGGGCATCCACGACCCTGGCCGCGAAATCACGGACCAGGGAGGTCTCGGCCAGTTTTGCGGCGGCTGTTGCCATGGCGACGCCGCCCTGGTGGTGGCGGATCATCAGATCGACAATCCCCAGTTCTGCAGCCAGGCGAACATCTGGCCGTTCTGGTGCTGCTGGGTCGTGATGATGTCATAGGCGATGGCCCGGAGCTCCGGGTTCGCGGACGTGTCCCGGATCAGCAGGGCCATCTCCACGGCCTGGGCGTGGTGTGCCTGCATGTCCCGGGCGAAGCCTGCATCCGGACCGGAGTCGGACACGGTTACCGGAGCGCCGGACACCCGGTCAAGGACGAAGAACGCCAGGGCTGAGAGGATGACGACGGTGACGAAAACCATCCAGACATGCTTGCCCCAGTCCTGCCGGACATTCGGGCAGGCAGTTCCCGTCCCGCCGGAGGCGGGCAGTGCGCGCCCCTCGTCCATCCCGGAATCGTGGGCTGCGGCTTCAGTGCTGGACTGGCCGGCGGCATCATGAAGGCCGCTGCCTGCCGGCGGTGACGGTGGAGTTACTTGTCGTTCTCTGCCCGCCGCTGCCTGAAGGAGGGCGGCCAAGGGGCGGTGGGGTGCCATGAAAGTCTTCCTGGTGCTGTGGGACGGCAGGGTGGCCCGGCACGCCGTGGTTATGGGAGTGTTTTGTCAAGAAATGCCCTGAGGACTTCGGCTTTCATTGGCATCGCATTGGCGCGGTCAAGGACTTTACCGTCGGACGCTACGACCACGGTGGTATCCAGGGCGGTGATGCCGTACTTTTTGGTGAGCTGGCCGGTTGTGTCGACCACGTACGGGTGGCCGGGATTGTCAGCCCGTTTACGGAACTCATCCACTTCGATTTTGGTGTTTTCCGGGGTCACGTCGACGGCAACGAAATCGGCCTTTCCGGCATATTCCTGTTCGAGTTCTTTCATCGCTTTTGCCTGCGGGATGCACGTGTAGCACCAGCTCGCCATGAAATACAGCACCGTTGGACGCTTCGAGGGCACGGTGACCGCTTCACCGTCCACCGAGGTGACCTCTATCGTGGCCACATTGTTTCCGCTGACCGCACCGGCTGAAGAGTCGGCTTCACCGCCGCGGGTCAGTGCCGTGGAGGCGAGGATCAGGACGAGGGCCACGGCCGCGATGATTGCGGTGATGGTGAAGATGCGCCTGCGGTTTTTTGTCGTTGTCATGGCTTTCCTTGCTGCTGTCGGTCGGGCGTCGGTTCGGAGATCCCAGGGCCGGGACTGCAGCATGCCTCGGTGCCGTTCCCTGTTTCCGCCGGGTCCTTGGGTGCGGCGCGGTCGAGCGTTTTCGCCTGGCTGCGGCGCCGGAGGGAAACAGCGACGGCGGTGAGTGCGGCCACCACGGCCGCGGCCGTGAGCAGGGGCCAGGCTTCCGTGACGAAGGCGGATACTGCCACGCTCGCCTCGGTTATTCCCGAGCCCAGGATGCCGCCGGCCTGGCCGCCGGTCAGGGCCGGCACCCAGTAGAGCAGCAGGTAAATCCCGGCCAGGGCAAGCGCCGCCCCGCCCAGGCGGTTGACATAGGGCAACAGTCGGCGGACATGGTGCACCAGGGCGTCGCGGGCGACCGCTGCGCCAAGGGAGAGAAGGATCAGCACCACGGATGAGCCCAGGGCGTAGGCGCCAAAGACTGCCAGCAGCCCGCCCAGGCTTCCCGTGGACACGGCCTGGGCGACGACGGCGAGCAAAAGGGCCAGGCTGCAGGAGAGCGCTGCCACCGCATATGCCGCGCCGTAGCCAAAGACCGCCTTCAACCCCGTCCCGTTCCCGCCGCCCTTCCGCACAAACCGGTTCAGCTTCAGAGCGGTGCCCGGCAGTTGCCAGCCGGCCAGCATTCCAAGGCCGGCGATCACAATCACCGCTCCGATCACCGCAGCGGCCCAGGGCAGTGCCGAGGCCAGGGACCGCAGCCCCACGGCGAACAGGAGCCCCGCTGTGACAAAGACCGCGGCGAATCCGGCGCTCAAGGCCACACCGGCACGCAGCCCGGCCAGCAGCGGCCGTTTCCGTCCGCCCCCGGGTCCGGACCCGATGAAGTAGGCCAGGTAGGTGGGCAGCATCGCGAACCCGCACGGATTCACGGTGGCGAGCATCCCGGTCAAAAAGGCCAGACCCAACGCCCCGGTCATGGGCAGCACCGCACGTCGCGGCCGGCCAGAACAATGCCGGGGGTGACATGTTGTTGTTCCGGAGCACTGGGCACCCTGTCCGGGCCTTCCTGGTGCATCCTGAACGATTCACGGTCAGCTTCCGCCGGGCCGCAGCAATCACGTCCCGGCTTGGCGCTCCGGGCGCTGCGCCGGCGCGAAGCCCGGATGATCAAAACACCCGCGACAACCGCCGCGGCAGCGGCGATCATCCATGGGCTGCCCGTCACTGTCCCGGCCGCTCCGAGGGCACCGCCTGCTACCACCAGAAACGGCACACCGCAGCAGAGCAGGCCGACCGCCGCAACACCGAGCGTGGACAGCAGAACACCGAGCGTGAACACCGTTCCGGGGCGTTCGCGGCCCTTCGTGTTCGTTGACATGATCATTCCTTCCTTGTCCCGCTCCCGCCCGGCCCTGGCGGACTCACCAGGAAAAACCCGGACCGCGAGATCCTGTCACCCATCTTCGACCTTCCACTAGGGGGGAAGGTCAAATTCCTGGGCTCGTGACCCCCACCAAGGTTCGCGGGCGGACCGGGTGCGGGTGCCGGGAAGAATCCCGACTCCACAACATTCCAGTACACTGGATAGTTGTAAGGGGTTTGGCTAGGACGTGAAGGATGCGCGATGCGAATCGGTGAAGCCGCTGCGGCGGTCGGAATGACCACGAAGACGATCAGGTTCTATGAGGACCGGGGCCTTCTTCCCCAGGCTGAACGCTCTGCCAACGGGTACCGGGAGTATGCCCAGGACACGGTCAGCAGGCTTGAATTCATCCGCCGCAGCCAGGTGGCCGGCCTGACCCTGGCCCAGATCCAGGACATTCTGCGGATCCGCGATTCCGGCGCTACCCCGTGCACCCACGTCCGTGACGTGCTGGCACGCCAGCTGATGGAGCTGGACCGGCAGATCGCGGAAATTACCGCCCTTCGCGAAACAGTTGCCGGGTACCATGCCGCTGCCGAGGCCGCCGATCCTGCATGCTGCGATCCGGACCGGATCTGCAGCTACCTCTGACCCGGGCCCGGCTACGCCGCGGGTTTGGCGCCGGCTGCGGCCAGGGCTGCCTTGAGTTGCTCCGACTACTTCGATCGCCCGGCCGTGCTTAAGTGCCGCTCGGGCATTTGCTGAACTGCGCAGCACGCCGAGTTCCTCCAGGGCGGCGGCCCGGGCAGTGAAATGGACGGCCGCTCCGAATCCTGGTCGTCGACGGCAGCGGTCGCCTACTGGCAGAACGCCCAAACACTGCGCCGCATCCTGGCCGCACCGCACCACCCTTAGGCCCGGAGCGTGGCGGAGGACAGGAGGTTCCCCAGATCTTCCGCCCTGGAGGCGGGGAGGGCGCCACGTCGCATTCGAGCGTGCTGTCGTCCCAGCCAGGCACCCAATGAGCGTTCCCGCCCGGTCTTGCCGCCCCGGTAGCGCGGCAGCCGCCCATGTGCGGTGATGAAATCCGAACACGCCTCCAGCCGATCGTCCCAATGCCTGGCGTTGAGCTTGTCGCGGCCCAGCACGGTCCAGCGGGGCACGGCCTCCAACTGGCGTTCCTGCCGCGACGTCAACCCGCCGGCCGCCGAGGCGGCGCGCTGCGCGCGCGCCCAGCGGTACAGGAAGACCTCCAGAGCCCCCGCCGGGGTCGAGGTGTCGGCCGAACGGCGGGGAAACCGCCCGCGGGAGTCGATGAACCGGGCCAGCGAAAGCCTGTTGCCCTCCCACCCCCTGGTGGCGTCCTCGTCCCGGTATACCGGCAGGGACGGTTCCAGGCAACGGCCCAACCGCATGTCGAAGATCGACGGATCGCGTTGCACCTGCTCGCGCAGGTACTCCTGGACGAGATGGGGGAGGGTGTGGCAGATCCGTGCGATGTCCCCGGCGTCGAGGCCCTGTCTGTACATCAGCAGCCACTCGGCGCGCCGAGCCGGGTCACGGGTCATGGCAGCAACCTACCCCACCCCGGGCCGGGGCGGCCCAGAGGGTGTGGACATCCGTATCCGGAACAGTAATAATAGTAGTAATCACACTACTACTGGTTATCGAGGAGCAATTCATGCCACAGGACTCCACCCCGGCCCCAGGCACCCAGGGCACCCCGGTGCAGCGCGCCGCCGACGCGGCAGCGCAGATGGACGCCGCGGGGGAGAAGGTCACCGTCTCGGCGGTCCGCACGCGCGCCGGCGTCTCCATGGAAGCCGCCCGCCAAGGTGTGGAGCAGTGGCGCCACGATTCCCGTCCGCCCGAGGTGCCCATCCCCGATGTGGTCCAACGCGCTTTCGCCACCGCTTGGGCGGCAGCGACCGCGGACGCCGCCGCGCGCTACGAGGCGGACCGGGCGGCCGCCGCCGAACTCGTGGAGGCAGCACAGGCCGAAGCCGTGGAGGCCGGGCAGCTCGTGGACGCCGAGGCCGAGCGTGCCGACGCGGAAGCCGAACGCGCCAACAGTGCCGAGGAGCGGATCGGCCTGCTCGAACAGCAGCTGGCCGAGCAGATGGCCAAGCATGAGAAGTACCAACAGGCAACGAATGAAGCCCTCGATGCCCAACGGGCCGACGCCCGTGGAGCCCGCGAAACCCTGGCCGAAGCCCGGGGGCGGCTCGCTGTCCTGGAGGAACAGGCCGAGAAGTACTGGGATACCAAGAACACCCAGCCGGCAAAGAAGACCGGGAAATAGGACTTGGCGGCCGCGCGCGGCCCTCACGGTCGGCAGGCCCCGCGGCGGCTGGCCTGGCGGGTAGGGCCCCAACCCGTGTGGTTGGAGCCCTGGTCATCCCTTGCCCCTTCATGGGGTGCTCCTCCAGCGTAGGCCGGCGAGCTGGCCCCTGGCCGGGTGGGAGTATGCGAACTTCCCGGCCGGGCCCCGAACGGGCCAGCACGGCTGTGCCGGCCTCGTGTGCGTCCGGGTGGTGTCAGGCCGGGGCGTCCCGGTCCCCGGGGGCCGGCTCCGCCCAATCCAGGGCCGCTGCCAGGTCCTCCTCATCAGGTAGGGCCTGCTGTTCCTCGGCAGGGAGGGCGTCGTAGGTGTAGGTGGACACGGCCATGGCGGCGTTGGACTGGTTCAGCGCATACCTCACCGTGTGCTCGTTGCGGCTGCCGCAGATCAGGATCCCCACGGTGGGGGAGTGCGCCGGGCGGCGCAGCTTGTCATCGACCAGGGCAACGTAGAACTGCAGCTTCCCCGCATATTCTGGCTGGAACTTCCCGGTCTTCAGCTCCACGACGACGTAGCGCAGCTGCTCGACATGGAAAAAGAGTAGGTCCAGGTAGAAGTCATCGCCGCCGACGTCGAAGTGGACCTGCCGGCCCACGAAGGCGAAGCCGGGGCCGAGCTCACGCAGGGTCTCCACGATGCGGTCCATCAGCGCCTGCTCCAGGTCCCGTTCGGCGATTTCTCCGGTGAGCCCCAGGAATTCGAGTGAGTAGGGGTCCTTGGCCATCTGCTGGGCCAGCTCGGATTCAGGGGCCGCCAGTTGCCTGGTGAAGTTCGAGGGTGCGGCCCCGGTGCGTTCGCGGGTCTGGTTCATGATCATGTTCATCAACACGTTGCGCGACCACCCGTGTTCCACTGCCGCCGCGGCGTACCAGGTGAGGTCGTCGGCGGTGTCGAGCTTGTCGATCAGGACCATGATGTGGCCCCAGGGCAATTGTGCAGCAGCCTGCTGCACAATTGGGCCGTCGTTCCAGCGATCCGCGAAGGAGCGCATGTACTGCAGGTTGCGGTAGGAGAACCCCGTCATGTCCGGGAACGCGGCCCGCAGGTCCTCGGCAAGGTGCCGGATGACTCCGGTTCCCCATCCTTGTCGATCTTGTTGGGTGAGGATTTCGCTGCCGATGTGCCAGTACAGTTCGATCAGCTGCGTGTTGACCGTTCGCTGGGCTTGGACGCGGGCATCACGCACGCGGCTTTTCAGGGCGTCGAGCGTTGACGCGTAGCCATCGGGAAGAACGACATCGGTGCGGGGCATGGGCCCATTCTCCTGCCTTCCGTACCGTCTGGGCGAACCAGCTTCCGACCTCATTGGGCTGGTAGGGGCGACGGCCAGCTCCGGTAGGCTTTTTCCTGATCGGGGCACACCCCTGAACGTGGTCCGATCACGCAGTCCCGCACACCCCCAAGTCGTGGGACTGCTGGTGCCTTCAAGCGCCCCTGGGACGCTCCCGTCACGAGATGCCGGGAGCGTCTTCGCGTGGCACCACGCTATGGCAGAACCAGCCCCGTTGGATTGGTTCATCCCCGGGGCGGGGTGACGGATGGGTTGTTATCGGCGTTCGTTCACCGGCCCAGCGATGCCGGGGGGACGGCAGGAAGGCGGCACCGCTCGTTGCCAGCAGGATCGCTACCCGGAACGATTCGCCGTTCCGGTCTCGACGATGCGCCACGACGGTCTTACGCTCAGAAGCACGCGATCCTTCCACGCCCAACGAGGAGCCAATCCCATGGCCAAGAATCCAAATGACTCCGGGGACCTAGGCTACGACCCAGGCTTTCTGGCCTTTACGATCGGCACTCCCGAGGCCGGAGAGGCGATCAGCGGCGATGTACTGGTCTGGGAGGGCGGAACAATCCTGCCCTACACGCACTTCTCCCTCGCCATGAGCGTGTCCCGCAGGTTCGCCTATTGGGTTGCCTGGAACATCGACGGGTCCGCCCTGCGCATGAACAGCAGGTCGGGACTGGATTTCATCCTCGACCCCCGAATCCCTGCCGATGCCCAAACCGGGAACGAGTTGTACGAGGGGAACCGGCTGGACCGCGGCCATCTCGCGCGTCGAGCGGATCTGGTGTGGGGCGAGGCCGGGGAAGCACAGCAGGCCAATGAGGATTCCTTCCACTACACGAACATCACCCCGCAGATGGATGACTTCAACCAGTCGAGCCAGCAAGGGCTTTGGGGCCGGCTGGAGAACGCGCTCTACGAGGATGTCGACGTCGATGACCTGAAGGCCTCCGTGATGGCAGGACCCGTGTTCCGCGACGACGACCAGGTGTACCGGGGCGTGGGCCTGCCACGCGAATATTGGAAGGTCCTCGCCTACAGCCAGGATGGGGTCCCCAAGGTCCGGGCCTTCCTGCTCACCCAGGACCTGGACCAGC
Organism: Arthrobacter sp. ASL1; assembly: GCF_056680475.1. Taxonomy (NCBI): domain Bacteria; kingdom Bacillati; phylum Actinomycetota; class Actinomycetes; order Micrococcales; family Micrococcaceae; genus Arthrobacter; species Arthrobacter sp. ASL1. The sequence continues at coordinate 71,678 of NZ_JBWXQH010000002.1, read as the reverse complement.
TGCGGGTGCTGATGGCCCTGGACGAATTCCGGGTCTACCAGGTGGCCCTGGCCGAGCTGGAGGAACGCACCGGCCTGCGCTTCCCGACGGAACTGCACACTGCGGAGGAACCAACCACGACTGAACGGGATGTGGGGGAGCGCCGACCGCTGGACGACATCTCCGAAATCCAATGGTGAAGCCCGCAGCCCGGCCCCGCCGGTGATCGGGCGCCGGGCCTGTTGGGTGGTGTGGGGTCGTGGGAGACTTTCGGCATGTGCGGACGCTACGTGATGGCCAGGGAAGTGGGCATTATCGAATTGGATGCAACCTCCCCATGCAAACCCAGATCCGTGAACCTCAGGCCGACCGGTGGCGGAGAATGAAGGCATGGGAATTGAGCTGACATCAGTAGTGACCTGCCCGTTGTGCGGCCGGGAGACCTCCGCGCAAATGTCGGTGGACTCCTGCCAGTACTTCTGGAATTGTCCGGAATGCGGCGAGCGTCTGCAGCCCCTGGCCGGTGACTGCTGTGTGTTCTGCTCCTATGGCACGGTCCGCTGCCCGTCCAGGCAAGAACCGTCCGAATAGACAGCCGCACTGCCGGAGAGGCGTAGCCCAAGGGCCGGCTCCCGGGGTTAGGCCGGACTCCTGCCTTCTGGGCGGCCCCGGCCGCCGCCTCGGTGAAGCAGCATGAGCCAGAGCGTCAGGATCACTGCTGCCAGTGCCATCGCAGCCAAGACCAGGAGCGTCGGCTTCTCCCCCCAGCCGCTGATCAACGAGGTACCCCAGACGGGGGCTGCGGCTTGGGCCAGCAGCGATGGAAGGGCGATCCGTCCCATGATCCGGGCGTAGCTTTCCTGCCCGACGAGGGCCAGGGGAACGGTGCCGTTGGCGATGGAGTTCAAGCCGATTCCCGCCCCATACACGACCATCGGCAGGAGTAGTGGTCCGAGCCCGGTAGCCAGGAGCGCGAGGGCGGTCGTGATGGCCATGACCGCCGTGAGCATGGTCCACAACGGATGGCGTCGCCGGGCGAGGGTGAATTCAACGAGCCGGGCGCCCACTTGCGAGGGGCCGATGGTGGCGGCCAGGCCAACGGCGACGGCGCCGCTGGCTCCCAGTGGCGCCAGCAGCGTGAAGACGTGCACCGACATGACCGCCGATACGGAGGTGCCAAGCGTCGTGATGAGGGCAATGAGCGCCACGGGCAGCCATAGGGGGCCAGGCTGCGGGGAACCGCCCGGCGGGCCCTGGTGGTGTTCTGCTGCTGGTTCGGGGCTGGCTTTGCCGTGCGGGGCGAGGAGCACATACAGCGGGAAGGTGACCAGCAGATGGGCCGCGGCGTATGCCGCGCAGGTCCACCGCCAACCGAATTCGTTGGACAGCAGGGTGGTCAACGGCCAGCAGGCGGTGCTGGCGAAGCCGCCGAAAAGCGTCAGGGCGGTGATGGAGGAGCGGGCCGTGGCCCCGTAGGCATGGCCCAGGACCGCGAATGCCCCGCTGTAGAGGCCGCCGCTCATGCCGGCTCCGAGGACGACCCACGCGCCGAGGTAGAGCCATTGGTTGGGTGCCAGGGAGAGGGTGGTGAGGCCGCCGGCCAACAGCAGGGCGCTTGCCGCCAGGACCTCTCGGCCATGGTTGCGCGATACCAGGGAACCGATGGCGGGGGAGCCCAGGGCGGCGACGAGCAGTGCCACGGAAACACCGCCGACGATCCAGGGGTGAGGCCAGCCGGTGTCGGCGGCTATTGGGGCGGCCAGGGGGGCGAGCAGGTAGAACGTTGAGCCCCATGACAGGATCTGCGCGAGGCCGAGGCCAGCGATGACGACGCCCCGCCGCGCAGGTGGGCCGTAGTCCGGACCGGATACGGGTGTCCGTGTTGTCCGCCGGCCGATCCGAGCGGACTGGGGTTTGGCGGGAGGTTCCACCTACAGGGCGAGGATGCTTTGCGACGCGGCTTCCAGGGCCCCGGGAACCAGGGAGTAGTAGGACCAGGTGCCGCGCTTCTCGCGGTTCAGCAACCCGGCGTCGACCAGGATCTTCAGGTGGTGGGAGACCGTGGGCTGGCCCAGGTCCAGTGGTTCGGTGAGGTCGCAGACGCACGCCTCGCCGCCCTCGCCTGACTTGACGATGGAGAGCAATCGCAGGCGGTTTGGATCCGAGAGCGCCTTCAGGATGCGCGCCGTGGCTTGGGCCTCTATGGCATTGAGTGCCAGGCCACCGGCTGGCTCGCAACACGGTGCACCGGTGCTTGTTTCGGGTGCCAGCAGGGTTTCCATGGCCCCATTGTGCCATGGATTGACATTTGTCGATATAGGCGTGGATACTTCTTGCATCGACAATCGTCAATTTGATGCTGGATCTTCAAGGAGCCTCGTGAACACCGAGACCACCACACCTGCCGCTACGGGGGAGGCCGCCGTCGCCGGCAAGCTCTCCACCCTGGATCGGTTCCTGCCCGTTTGGATCATCGCGGCGATGGCCGCAGGCCTGCTGCTGGGCAGGTTCATCCCCGGGCTGGATACCGCCCTGGATACGGTGAAGATCGGCTCGGTGTCCCTGCCGATCGCCATCGGCCTGCTGGTGATGATGTATCCGGTCCTGGCGAAGGTCCGCTACAACGAAACCGGCCGCGTGGTCGCGGACCGCAAGCTGCTGATCACCTCCCTGGTGATGAACTGGCTGCTGGCCCCGGCGTTCATGTTCGCCCTGGCCTGGATCTTCGTCCCCGACCTGCCCGAATACCGCACCGGGCTGATCATCGTCGGGCTCGCCCGCTGCATCGCCATGGTCATGATCTGGAACGACCTGGCGTGCGGTGACCGGGAGGCCGCCGCCGTGCTGGTCTTCATCAACTCCGTCTTCCAGGTCATCGCCTTCGGCGCCCTGGGCTGGTTCTACCTCCAGGTCCTGCCCGGCTGGCTGGGCCTGCCGACCACGGCGGCGGACTTCTCGTTCTGGTCGATCACCGTCTCCGTGCTCGTGTTCCTGGGCATCCCGCTGCTGGCCGGCTTCCTCACCCGCACACTGGGGGAGAAGGCCAGGGGCCGGGACTGGTACGAGGGGAAGTTCCTGCCGAAACTGGGGCCCTGGGCGCTCTATGGCCTGCTGTTCACCATCGTGCTGCTGTTCGCGCTGCAGGGGAACACCATCACGTCCCGGCCGCTCGACGTGGTGCGCATCGCGTTGCCGCTGCTGGTGTATTTCGTGGTCGTCTTCGGCGCCGGAATGCTCATCGGCCGCGCTCTGGGCCTGGGCTACGCGAAGACCACCACGCTGGCCTTCACCGCGTCGGGGAACAACTTCGAACTTGCCATCGCGGTGGCCATCGGGACGTTCGGCGTCACCTCGGGGCAGGCCCTGGCCGGGGTCGTGGGCCCGCTGATCGAGGTCCCTGTCCTGGTGGCGCTGGTCTACGTGGCCCTATGGGCGCGCAAACGCCATTTCACCCACTGATCAACGCCGCAACCGCCGACCCGCAGTCCTAGTCCGAGGAGCACGAAAAGTGAGCACCACCGAGACCACCACGAAGCCGTCCGTCCTGTTCGTCTGCGTCCACAACGCCGGACGCTCCCAGATGGCCGCCGCCTACCTCACCGCGCTGTCCGCAGGCGCCATCGAGGTCCGTTCCGCCGGGTCCGAGCCGGCGGACTCGGTCAATCCGGCCGCCGTGGGGGCCATGGCCGAGGAGGGCATCGACATGTCCGCCGAAACGCCCAAGGTCCTCACCGTGGACGCCGTGCGGGAGTCCGATGTCGTGATCACCATGGGTTGCGGTGACACCTGCCCCATCTTCCCCGGCAAACGCTACGAGGACTGGGAACTCGATGACCCGGCAGGACAGGGCATCGAGGCCGTCCGGCCCATCCGGGACGAGATCAAGACCCGCATTCAGGGTCTCATCGCAGAACTGCTGCCCACCCGCTAGCGAAGGAACATCATCATGGCCGAGCAACTCATCATCATCGGATCCGGACCCGCCGGCTACACCGCGGCGATCTATGCCGCACGGGCCGGCCTGGCCCCACTGGTCATCGCCGGATCCGTCACCAACGGCGGCGCGCTGATGAACACCACCGAAGTCGAGAACTTCCCCGGCTTCCCCGCCGGCATCCAGGGCCCGGAACTCATGGACGGCCTGCAACAGCAAGCCGAGAAGTTCGGCGCCCGGGTCATCTTCGACGACGTCACCGACGCCGCCCTGTCAGGCGAGCTGAAAACCGTCACCACAGGGTCGGGCCAGACCCACCAGGCCCCGGCCGTCATCCTCGCCACCGGCTCCGCCTACAAGGAGCTCGGCCTGCCGGAGGAGAAGAAGTTCTCCGGGCACGGTCTCTCCTGGTGCGCGACGTGCGACGGGTTCTTCTTCCGAGACCAGGACATCATCGTGGTCGGCGGCGGGGACTCCGCCATGGAGGAGGCAACGTTCCTGACCCGGTTCGCCAAGACCGTCACGGTCCTGGTCCGCCGCGGCGAGCTGCGTGCCTCCAGGATCATGGCCCAACGAGCCCACGACAACCCGAAGATCAACTTCGCCTACAACACCGCGATCACCGCCATCCACGGCGAATCCAAGGTCACCGGCCTCACCGTGGAAGACACCACCACCGGTACCACCCGGGACATCGAGGCCACCGGCATCTTCGTGGCCATCGGCCACCTGCCCCGCACCGAACTCGTCGCCGGACAGATCGAGGTGGACGACGAGGGATACATCCGCGTCCAGGCGCCCACCACGCTGACCAACATCCCAGGCGTCTTCGCCTGCGGGGACGCCGTGGACCACCGCTACCGCCAGGCCATCACCGCCGCCGGAACCGGCTGCGCCGCCGCCCTGGACGCCGAACGATTCCTCGCCGCCCGCGAGGACGCCGGCAGCATCGCCACCGCCCTGGTCGCCGAACCCACCCACGCCTGAGCACCGCACACGCACAAACCCCGGGACTGCGCCCCGGGCAGGACAAGCAAAGGAGCACCAAGGACATGACCGACACAAACGAAAAACTCCCCGTTGCCGTCATCGGGGCCGGTCCCGTGGGCCTGGCCGCAGCGGCCAACCTCATCGAACGCGGGCTCACCCCCCTGATCCTTGAATCAGGGGAACAAGCCGGTGCGGCCATCCGCGAGTGGGGACACATCCGCCTGTTCTCCCCCTGGCGGCACAACATCGACCCCGCCTCCCGGCGGCTGCTCGAGGCCACCAGCTGGACCGAACCCCGACTGTCCGCCCTGCCCTACGGCGCCGAACTCATCGAGCAGTACCTCGAACCCCTCGCCGCGCTCCCGGCCATCTCCAACGCCCTGCACACCTCCACGACGGTCACGGCCGTCAGCCGGGTCGGCATGGACAAGACCCACTCCCGGGACCGCGACGGACGCCCGTTCCTGGTCCGCGTACGGGCGGCCGACGGAACCGTGGTCGACCACCGGGTCCGTGCGGTGATCGACACGTCCGGGACCTGGGCGCAACCCAACCCGCTCGGCCAGGCCGGGCTTCCGGCCCCGGGCGAGGCCGAGGCCATCGCGCGGGCACTGATCACCGGGCCATTGCCCGATGTCACCGGCCGGGACCGCGACCGGTTCGCGGGCAAGCACATCCTGGTGATCGGGGCCGGGCACTCGGCGGCGAACACCCTGATCTCCCTGGGCCAGCTGGCCAAGAACGAACCGGGTACCCGGATCAGCTGGGCCGTACGCACCCCCGACGCCACCCGCCTCTACGGCGGCGGCGACCTCGACGGGCTTCCCGCCCGCGGCCAACTCGGCACCCGGCTGCGCAAGCTCGTCGAAGACGGGCACATCGGCCTGCACACCTCCTTCACCACCACCTCCTTCGACATTGCTGCCGCCGCTGGCCGCGAAGCGTTGTCGGTGACCGGCGATACACCGGATGGGCGGGTGAAGCTGGACGTGGACCTGCTGATCCCTGCCACCGGATTCCGCCCGGACCTGGACATCCTGCGCGAAATCCGCCTGGAACTGGACCCCGCCGTGGAGGCACCCCGGGCGCTGGGGCCGTTGATCGACCCGGAGTTCCATTCCTGCGGAACCGTCCCGGCCCACGGGGCCAAGGTGCTGGCCCACCCGGAAAAAGACTTCTACATCGCCGGCATGAAGTCCTACGGCCGCGCGCCGACCTTCCTGCTCGCCACCGGATACGAACAGGTCCGCTCCATCACCGCAGCACTGGCCGGGGACACGACTGCCGCAGAGCAGGTGCACCTCGAACTGCCCGAAACCGGGGTCTGCTCCACCGACCTCGGCGGCAGCTGCGACGCCCCGGCCGAAAACACCGACCGGGACGAGGCTGCGGAATCGTGCTGCGCCGCACCGGAACCGGTGCTCATCGGCACCCCCACCGGCCTCGCACACGGCCGCTCCTCCAACGCGGACTAGCACCATGAAAACCAAGACCGGACGCCCCGCCAACCCCGCTCCCCGGCCGGCCATCGGCCTGCGGCGATCCGGGCCGGTGACGACGTGAACGAACAGGCCCCGGCGTTTGCGCGGTCCCCGATCATCGTCGGGACCATCCCCGGCCAGAACCCAGCGGTCTGGGCGCGTGCCGTGGAGCTGGCCGAAGCCCTGGCCGCGCCCCTGGTTGCCGCCTACGTGGACCCGGCCAGCTACCTGATCGAATGGAAGGCCGGCAACGAGGTGGCCCCGACCTCCCTGGATCCGGTCCTCGAACCGGATGACGAGGCCGCCCTTGCCGCGGCCGGGATTCGGGACGCGTTCGGTCCCGCCGCCTCCGGGCACGGGGTGGCCTGGTCCCTGCGGGTCATCGGCGGGGACCCGGCACTGGCCCTGGGCCGCCTCGCCACCGCCGTCGGGGCGTCGAGCATCGTCATCGGCACGCGCCGACTGGGATTGTTGGCCAAGGTCAACGAACTCGCCACCGGTTCCCTGATGCACCGGCTGTTGGCCACCCAGCACCTACCCGTTCTAGGCATCCCCTCCCACGAGGCCCACCACCGCCTCCGCGCCCACGAGTGAAAGAAGGAACCCGACGATGGCCCACAAACCAGGCATCTTGTTCGTCTGCGTGAAGAACGGGGGCAAGTCCCAGATGGCAGGGGCCCTCATGCGCCACCTCGCAGGGGACGCGGTCACCGTCCATACCGCAGGCACCCGCCCCGGGGACAAGCTCAACGCCCAGTCCGTGCAGTCCCTGGCGGAGCTGGGCATAGAGATCGGCGACGAGCACCCGAAGCCCGTCACCGAGGACATGCTCGCCGACGTCGACATGGTCATCACACTCGGCACGGAAGCCGTCGTGGAACCGGTGCCGGGAGCGAAAATGAGGACCTGGGAAACTGACGAACCCTCCACACGCGGGATCGAGGGGATGGAACGGATGCGCCTGGTCCGCGACGACATCCGAGACCGGGTCGAAGACCTGCTCACCGAGATCCTGCCCAGGAGCTGACCGTCCGCCGGACGACCGCCGGTCCGGCCAACCAGAGCACTCCCGCCGATTCGCATCATCGAGACGACGCCCATGAAAGGCACACGCCGTGAAGCACGCAAGGAAAACCAAGGGCCTGGCGATCTGCGCCGCTACAGCCTTCCTGCTCACCTCCTGCGGCTCCGACTACCCCCTGGGGGAAGAGCAGCGCCGGGCCGCCGAGGAAAACACCTCGGACCTTTCCGGGACCATCACCGGGGTCGGGTCATCGGCCCAAAGCGCGGCCATGGCGACATGGATGTCCAGCTTCATGTCGGAGAACCCCGAGGTCCAGGTCCAGTACTCCCCGGCAGGCTCCGGGGCAGGACGTACGGCGTTCCTCGCCGGAGGCCTCGACTTCGCCGGCTCCGATGCCTATCTGGACCGGGAGGAAAATCAGGCCTCCCGACAGGCATGCGGGCCGGAAGGGGCCATGAACATCCCCGCATACATTTCACCCATCGCCATGGCCTTCAACCTTCCCGGCGTCAAGCAGATCGATCTTGACCCCGAAACGGCGGCACTGGTCTTCCGCGGCAAGATCGCCACCTGGTCCGATCCACGTATCGCCGCCCTGAACAAGGACGTGGACCTGCCAGAAACCGCGATAACGCCGGTCCACCGCTCGGACGACTCGGGCACCACGGAGAACTTCACCGACTACCTCCACGCGACGGCACCCGGGATCTGGCCGGATGAGGCGGACGGGTCGTGGCCCTCCGGAGTGGGTGGGGAAAACGCGAAAGGCAACTCGGGTGTCATGAGCACCATCACCCGCACCGAGGGGTCCATCGGCTATGTCGACGATTCGGTCACTGGGGAAGATACGGGGAAGGCGCGCCTGAAGGTCGGCGACCAGTTTGTTGAAGTAGGCCCCAAGGCGGCGGCGGTAGCCGTCGAGACCGCAAAGCCGGTGGCCGGTGCCGGAGAATCCGATCTGGCCCTCGAACTGGATCGGACCACCACCGCGGCCGGCGCGTACCCTCTGGTGCTGGTTTCCTACCAGATCTACTGCACCACCTACGCAGACGCGCAAACCGTGGAACTGGTCAAGGCCTTCGGGGGATATGCAGTCAGCGAAGAAGGGCAGCTGCTCGCAGCCGATTCCGTCGGCAGCGCACCCATGCCGGACGCACTGGCCTCGAAAGCCCGCGCGGCCATTGGATCCATCACCAGCCGCTAGGCAAATGTTCTCCCACGCCCCGTCTGCCGGGCACGGCAAAGCCAGGGAACACGAACATGAAGATCTCGGCAGATGTGATTCGGTTCGCGGGGAAGAACTGCGGTGCCCCTGTCTTTGCGAGGGTTCTTTCCAACTTGCCAATCAGCTTTTGGTGGTACATCTTTGCAGAAGAAGCGCCGTACGTGAGCGGACTGGCTAAAACGACCCTTTGAGATCTGGTGGTGAGGGCGCCCAGACGATGATCAACAGCAGCATGCGCCAGAAGAGACAGCTACGATTCCAGAAATAATCCACGCCGCCGCTCCCAGACCGAGGCAGAACATGGCGCGCCGGATGGCGACGTACTTTTTCTGGACGATCGTTGATACTTGCATCAATTGGTCAATAACGCGCTTGTTCGGGTTATCCGAGGGTGCACGGAGCAATTCCTCAACTTTGTTTTTTGCCCCGGCCGCGACAACGTCGCCGTAGTACGAGATGGCATTAGGTCGCCAACCCTTGGCTTGTATTCGAGGATAGACGGCGGAACCCAAAAGAAAAATTGCTGCGCAGACCAGCCAGATACCGGCCCAATAGAGCCACCGGACGCCTTCAGGGCTCGCGGGAGGAGACCAATCGCCAGCCAACGTCGCTGCCACGAGGGCACCTAAGACTACGCCGGTCGCGGCGAGCAGGATGGAAGCTTTATTGTCTGCGCGTTCCAATTCCTCCCTTGTTTCCAACAGAATGGCCCTGCTGCGTTCCGCAACTTCGTCGGTCACTTTCGGCTCTCCTTGAGCCACGCGTCCATCTCTAGGTTGACGACGTTTGCATGCCAACAACTACGACGACTGTTCCAGGTGACAAGGCCCTTGTTGTGTTCATTCAGGTTGGACTGAAAGACGTCGTCGACCATTACAGGATGATCGTTGTAGGTGTCATTTCCGAAGGCCGCCAATTTCGCGGCTCGATTCACCACGTCACCCATGTAGACAACTTCATCGAGACCGCTTCCCTTGAATCCGGCCTTGATCATCAATGCCCGCCCCCAAGCCATGCCGATCCCAACACGGATGGGATCAATATCCCGTCGCCCGAGCTCGTAGTTCAGAACCTCAACCATCGAATTCAAGCGAGCCGCGATACTGAAGACGTCGTCTAGGTCAGTTTTTAGGGGCGTGTTATATACGGCCCAAGCACCATCGCCCACGATATTCACTTCGCGGCAACCGACGTCACTGTTCAAGAGCGCAACTACCTCGCTTACATATGCGCGGTACAACCGTGCGAGAGTCGGACGCTTGAGTTTTTGGGGCAGCTTGGACGAGCCGCGGATGTCTATGAAGAGTGAGGCGCAATTTGCGTAGAAGCCGTTCTCATAGGTCAACCTGTCCCGGTTTGGTAAGTTGTCCTCCTCCTCATATTTCAGATCGGACTGGTTGAGAATCTCTCGGATCCGGCCGAAGCTTTCCGTGAAGTCATAGCGTCTGTAATTACTTTTCAATCGGTCCCCCTGAGTGGTGTCGCTTCGCAGCGCTGGGCGTCGGCGAAGCGTTCAACGATTGGGAGCCGTGCCCCCTGTGTTCCTTATTCTCGGCTAGTCGCATGGCTCGCAGGAAGGGGATGTCCGTTAACGACCGATTGTGGCGCACTTCTTTTTGACCCATTTGTGTGGGAGGAGAAGTCGTGCCCGGGAAATGCCAGCACCGTATGTCACTTCCTCGCGCGGATTGGCTAAAGCTAGTCGCAGCTGGTGCATCAAGGGTTTTACCATCAGTCCTGCACGGGGATGTTTGACGAGGAGATGGACACGCCATCGTATCCGTTGTTCTTCAGCATCTCTGCAACAACTTGCGGAGTTTCCGGCCTGACACCTGGGCCACATTTCACGCTGACAATGGGTAAAGTTCCGGACTTTTCGTGGGTGTCTTCTGCAAGACCGCCGTGGAGGAGGGCATAGGGAATTATTCGATTGTCTGAATGGCGGAATCTCACCTGTGGGGAGTCCGTGCGCACGATTACGAACCTGACCTCCCGTTCGTCTTGGAAGGCGGGGTGCTTAAGGCAGGCAGTGAGGCGTTGGAGCCTCATTATGTCCATGCCCCGTTCAAGGTGTTCGGTGAACTCGGGGCCTGCAGATAGGGCGGGAACCTGATTGACGGTGGTGTCCCACAGGACTTCCATATCGGTCTTGCTCGAGCGCTTGAGCACACTCTTAGCTATCTCGATTTGCTTGCTCGGCTCATAAACAACGGGCAGCCAACCCGGCGTCGTGAGGGAAGGGAAGGAAGTTTTCCGATGACCATTTTCATTGCGCAGAGGAAATAGATTCCTATTGTTCAACCCTAGTGAGAATCCGGTACCACCAGCGTAACCGCGCCACTGCGATAGAAGATCGTCGTCACTGCTAGTGGACAGAATGAAGCTGTCCTCTACCACGCTCGTGAATAGATCTGATTCGGTGATTTCCCTCCACCGCTGGCAGCTACTCAGTGGTATTGCCTGTTCGGTTTCTAGCTCATCAATCGCCAATTGAATGACGTGAATGCCGTACCGAAGTTCTTCCTTATCGTTCAACACGGGCGCAGAAGAGGCCCAAAGCTGGTGGCTATGCACAATACCAAGCAACCCGGCGGCGTCGGTGTAGTGGTACACGAGATCGGGGCGTGGGCCGGCCAGCTGGTCGATTGATAAACGGAATTTCTGTTCACTCACTTAGCTACCAATCCGATCCATGTGAGAACTCGTGGCCCCTGCTGCTTGAAGATTGCCCATGTATAGCATCTTGCCCTGCCGTCGCGGTGAACGTGATGTCGATTGTTCGCTCAGCCGACGGCAGGTGATCAAGTCTGAGGGCGGGGGGCCTTGGAATGGAGGATGGTGTTAGGTGGTTCGCCTGCTCGTTGTAGCGCGCGGTACACCGTGGAACGGGAGACCCGGAACAGTTCGGCAATTTCACCTGTCGTATGCGTCCCCGCCTTGTGTACGGAGACCAGGTGTTTTTCCTGGGTGGGGGAGAGCTTGGGCTTCTTGCCGCGGAGCCGGCCCTTGGCCTTCGCAACGGCCATGCCTTCCCTCGTGCGTGCCCTGATGAGGTCGGATTCGAATTCGGCGACCATCGCCAGCACGTTGAACAGGAGCCGGCCCACCGGATCATTCGGGTCGTGAACGGAGCCGCCGATGCTCAGCTTCACTTCGCGTTCGGTGAGCTCCTCGACGATGTCGCGCGCGTCGGGCAGCGATCGGGCGAGGCGGTCGAGCTTGCTGACCACCAGGGTGTCGCCGGCACGACAGGCGGCCAGGGCCTCTCGCAGGCCGGGGCGGCTCCGGTTGGTACCGGTGAACCCATGGTCGACGTACATGTGCTCTTCCGCGACGCCGAGGGCGCTTAGGGAGTTCTTCTGGGCGGTGAGGTCCTGTTCGCTGGTCGAGACGCGGGCGTATCCGATGTTCAGTCCGGGCATGGTTTCGACTGTAGCGTTTGAGCCACCTTCACCGGGCAGTTTTGCGGGCGGGTCTTACGGGAATCCGGCGGTCGCGGAATCTCGGCAAATTCTGTCATTTTCAGAAGTCGGCTGCACGGAATGTCCGAAGTCGGCTGCACTATCTGCTGGAGGCCGCGCTCTGATCGACGACCCTGCTGATCTTGTTCTTCGGCGCTTCCCTCATTTTTTCGCCTGGCGGCGCAGGGCACGGAGCACTGTGTCGCCACGGTCGTCACCGCACGTCGCGGTCAGCGGGCTTCTACGGTGCCCATCATGCCCTGGTCCTCGTGGTCGAGGATGTGGCAGTGGTAGACGGTCTTCCCGGGAAAGTCCTCGAAGGCGATGAGGACTTTTACCTGGCTGCGGGCCGGGACGTTCACTACGTCCTGCCACCTCGGTTCGGAGAGGTCGCGGTTTCCGTCCTGGACGATCTGCATGGGCCATACGTGCAGGTGGATGGGGTGGTCCATGGGACTGGAGTTTTTCAGGGTCCACTCCTCCACGGTCCCGGCCGCCACGGGGGTGTCGACCCGGTCGGGGCCGAACTCCTGGCCGTTGATGGTGAAGGCCATCATCGTGGTGTCCCCCTCACCGCCCCCACTGCCCATCATGGCCCCGCCGCCCATGCCCATGGCGAAGTCCAGGGTGCGGCGGGCGGTGATCGGCTCCCCGCGCAGATCTCGCAGGCCCGGTCCTTCAGGCACAGGTGGAGGTTTTTGGACGGGTGCTCCGGACACTGTCAGAGTGAGCAGCTCGACCGGCTCGCCGCTACCGGTCTCGTTGTCACCCATCATGGTCCCGCCCATCATGGCGTCCATGCCGCCGCGGTCCACCGGTGCGGCGACCAGCGTGGAGGAGCCCTCGGTCGTTTCCACGAGCATCTCGATGCGGTTGCCGGGGGCCAGCACCACTTCGGTGATGTCCTCGGGGGTCGGCAGGCGGCCGAGGTCGCGGCTGAGCACCCGCACCTGCTGGCCCTCCAACCGCAGTCGGAGGTACCGGGAGGGGCAGGCGTTCACGATTCGCCACCGTTCCCGCTCCCCGGGCGCGGCGTTCAGTTGCGGGCGGACCGCTCCGTTGACCAGCACGACCTCACCTTCCCGGCCCATCATCTGTTGCATCTGACTCACCTCGGCGAGGTTGCCCGAAGCATCCAGGGTCAGATCCGAGACCACCATGACCCGCTCCCGGGTGACCGGGACCGGCTCGGTGTCCTCAACGATGATGGCCCCGTAGAGTCCAGCGGCGACCTGATCGGCCACGTGGCCGTGGCGGTGCGGGTGGTACCAGTAGGTGCCCGGCGGATGGTCGGCGGGCAAGGCGAACTCATAGTTGAAGGACCCACCGGGTGCGATACTCACGAACGGGTTATCGCCGTTGCCTTCCGGGGAAACGTGCATCCCGTGCACGTGCAGGTTCGTCGGCGCCTCCAGACGGTTGGTCATCGCAACCCGCACTGTATCTCCGGGTGCCACGCGCAGAGTCGGGCCGGGAAGGGAGCCGTTGAAAGCCTTCACGGATGCCTGCCGTCCGCCGACCTGGATGCGTGTCTGGGCGGCGGTCAGGTCCAGTTCCAGCACGCCTTCGCGGCTGGCCAGCACCTGCGGTTCGATCAGGTCCTCACCACCGGTGTACCCGCGGCCGCCGGTGGCGGTCCACCACAGCCCGGTCCCGCCGACGACGGTGGCACCGGCCCCTGCCGCGCCAAGCGCCAGCAGCTGCCGGCGGGTCAGCGGGCTCACCGGCCGTCATCTTCGAGGGTCTGCAACCGTTCGCGGTACTCCTCGGCGCTCAACTCGCCGCGGGCGTAGCGCTCCTGGAGGATCTCCCGCCCCCGGCCAGGATCCGCGCCGGGGGCACGACCGTGATCGGGTGCGCCGGTGTTCGAGGATCTGCCGGAGAGGGTCGTTACCAGCACGACCACCAGCACGATTACCCCGGCGAGCACCAGCAGCCCGAAGACCCACATCAATCCCATACCACCCATACCGCCGCCGTTCATCATGATCGTGCTCCTTCTCTCTGGTCGTGCATGGTCAGATCTTCAGTCCTATGTGTCTCTTGCCGGTATGTGTCAACCCAGTTTTGACCTCTCAAGCCTTGGGCAGCGGGCATTTCCTGCTCACCACCACCGGGATGGACCGTGTGCTGCAGGGGCCCCGCCGATGGAGACGGCGGCGATCCCAGCTTCGGTGGCTTCTTCGATCGCGGTCGCTAACCGGGCTGGGCCTGTCCGAAGCGCAGCAGCAGCGAATCGGGCACGGAACAGCAGAGCCTGGTGAGCCAGCGCGAAGGCTGTCGCTGTGAGGAGCGGTTACGATTCGGCCATGGGCAGCCCGACACTTTCGGCCTCGTTGAACATGGCGTCGATGTGGACCACGTCTTTGCCGGCGCGCTGCAGCAGGCTCGCGGCGATGCCGGAACGGTAGCCGGAGGCGCAGTGCACCCACAGCCGCTGTGGCGGGACGTCGCCCATCCGGGACGGCAGGTCATGGACGGGGATGTTGACGGCCCCTCGAATGTGGGAGGTTTCGAACTCGTCGGTGCGCCGCACGTCAAGAATGACTTCGTCACCGGTGCTGCCGCGGGGAACCTCATCCCAGCCAACCCGGGGATACTTGGCGGTTGGCACTCCATGGGCCCATTCGGCCGGGCCGCCGCCGGTGGCAGTATCGGGGGAATCGATGCCGATCCGGGACAGGTCCCGGATCGCGTTCTCCACATCTTCGTGCGTACCGAGCAGTGTCAGTTTGTCGTTCCAGGGCAGCACCCAGCCCAAATATCCGGTGAAGCTGGACCCGTCGCCATATTCGAAACTGACGGACCCATCCAGATGGTTGCTGGCGAAAGCGACCCGGTTGCGCAGGTCGATGACCCATTCGCCGTCGTTGAGGCGGCGGCCGAGTTCGCCGGCGTCGACCGACTCTGGCACTGTCAGGTCCGCGGGACCGGGGCCTTCAATGTTCAGGGGGCTCATGTGTGCGTAGTAGGCAGGGTAAGCGCTGAGGTTGGCGATCAATTCCGAAACGAAGTGGTCCTCGTCCGGATCTGTCAGAGCATGGTTGTCCCGGGCCTGCTCGCCGATAGTGGACGAATCAACCTGGGCGGCAGGTCCGCTGGAGCAGAAGGAACCGAACCCATGGGTGGGATACAGCGGGGCGTCCTGGACGGCTTCGGCAACGAGCCGCCGCGCCGAGGCGTACTGGTTCCGGGTGAGGGTCTCGGTGTCATCGTCGCTGACCAGGTCGGTGCGCCCAACGGAGCCATACAGCAGACTCCCTCCGGAGAAAACCGCCTGCCCTTGACCATCGCTGACGATATAGGACAGGTGGGTGTGGGTGTGCCCGGGCGTGGCCACCGCCTTGACGGATAGATCGCCGACCTGGAAGACCTCCCCGTCGGCAACCGGGGTCCGTTCGTAGTCGACGGGGTCGGCGGCGTTGACCAGATACTCTGCCCCGTGAGCCTTGGCGAGCATCAGCCCGCCGGTGAGGTAGTCGTTGTGGATGTGGGTTTCGGCAACGTGGGTGATTTTCACCCCCGCATTCCGGACGGCGGCTTCGAGCCGGTCGGTATCGCGCTGCGGGTCGATCACCAGTGCACTCGTGCCGTCGTGGACCAGGTAGCTGCGGTCGCCCAGTTGCGGGGTGTCGATCGTGATGACGTCCATGGGATGCTCCTTCACTATGGGCACTGTTCACGCTGATGGAATAGGTGGGGTTCCTACGCTCCGGCGGCGGCCGGCAATTGAGCTAATGCGGCGCGCAGCCGGGTATCGGCATCGTCGGCCACTTCGCGGACAGCATCGGTGTCGCTGAGCTCGACCATGGTTTGCGGGTCAATGGCTTGGACCACCGTGGTGCCGGCTGATGGGCCGCGGCGCACGACGACGTTGCACGGCAGCAGCGCCCCCAGATCCGGCTCGGCGGTGAGGCCGCGCTGGGCCAGGCCGGGGTTGCAGGCACCCAGGATGACGTAATCGCCGAGCGCCTCTGCGGCCTCAGCGCCCAGCTTGCTCTCGAAGGTGGAGCGGACGTCGATTTCCGACAGGACGCCGAACCCCTGTTCAGAGAGGGCCTCCTTGGTCCGTTCCACGGCGTCGGTGTAGGAAAGGTCGACGGTGATCGTGTGGGTGTAGCTCATCTGCTGCTCCTTGCTGGTTGTACCTGCAGTGCTGCTTGACGATTCGTGCGGGCGGGGGTGCTGTTAGGCGAGGGAGAGGAACAGTTTTTCCAAGTCCTTCTTATCGATACTGGGGTCCTCCTGGCTCATGCACTGCTGAAGCCCGCTGGCGATGATGGCAAATCCAGCCTTATCCAGCGCCCGCGATACGGCGGCAAGCTGAGTCACCACATCCTTGCAGTCACTGCCGTTTTCGAGCATCCGTGTGACGGCACCAAGTTGTCCCTGTGCACGCTTGAGCCGGTTCACGACCGGGCCCAGATCTGTGGTGTCGAGTTGCATTGTTCCTCCATAGTCTTTCGTGCTTGCCTTCAATTGTATACCCCCAGGGGCTTATTGCATACCCCCTAGGGTATGTGTAAGACTGGCTTCATTCCCACCAACGACAATCCTTTGGAGGACGATAATGATCGTGAATCAGTACTACCTCGGCTGCCTGTCCCATGGCTCCTACCTGATCGGCGATGAGAGAAGCGGTCAGGCGGTCGTCGTCGATCCGCGGCGCGACATTGGCGAGTACCTCGCCGACGCGGCGGCGAACAACCTGACGATCACCGGGGTGATCAATACCCACTTCCACGCCGACTTCGTCGCCGGCCACCTTGAACTCGCCCAGGCCACCGGCGCATGGATCGGCTACGGCCGCCGAGCAGAAACCGAATACGAGATCCGCACCTTCAGCCACGGCGATAAGGTCTCCCTCGGTGAGGTCGAACTCGAGATCCTGGAGACTCCCGGGCACACCTGGGAGTCGATCAGCGTACTGGTACGCGAACAGTCCGGTGCGAGCCCGGATGCGGTACTCACCGGCGATGCATTGTTCATCGGCGATGTCGGCCGCCCCGACCTGGCTGCCGCCGTCGGCGCCGACCCGGACGAGCTGGCACGTGCCCTTTACGCGTCGATCCATGATGTGCTGATGAAGCTTCCCGACGACGTGCGTGTGCTGCCGGCCCACGGCGCCGGTTCCGCATGCGGCAAAAACCTTTCGGATGAACTCGAGTCCACTATCGGTGCGCAGCGGATGATGAACCTCTCCGTCCAGCCGATGGGTGAAGACGAATTCGTTGCCATGATCCGCAGTGGACAGCCGGCCATCCCGGAGTACTTTGCCGTCGATGCCGTACTGAACCGTCAGGACCGCCCCTTGATCGGCGCCGCCAGTGACCTCCGTGCACTGTCCGTACGGGACCTGCAGGATGCCGCCGCCCGCGGCGCTCGGATCCTCGACACCCGCTCACCGGAGGACTTCGCCGAAGGCCACCTCGCCGGATCTCTCAACGTCGGACTCGACGGACGCTTCGCCGAGACGGCCGGCATGGTCATCGGATCAGATGAGGAGATCGTCCTTATCACCCACGCGTCACGTGAAGAAGAGGCCGCGATGCGGCTGGGCCGGATCGGCTTCGACCGGGTGGCCGGTTACCTCAACGAACCGGCACGCGCCTTCACCGAACTCGGCGACATTGTCCAGCGGGGAGAACGCGTCGACGTCGAAACCTTCGACACAGAACGCCAAAACGAAGGGGCCACGGTTCTCGATGTCCGCAATCCCGGTGAAATCGAAGACGGCGCGGTGCCCGGTTCCGTGCGGATTCCGTTGGCAGAACTGGCGCAGCGCCACAACGAAGTCCCCGCGGACCGGCCCGTCCTCGTACACTGCGCCGGCGGGTGGCGCTCCAGCGTCGGCGCCAGCACCCTGCGAGCCCTCGGCCACACCAACGTTAAGGATCTGACCGGTGGCTACAGCGCCTGGACAGCCACTCACGAACCATCCAACGCCTAAGAACACCGGGCAGCACCATCACCGGAAAGGAAATACCGCCATGTCCGAAATCACCACCGCAGAGGCCAATGCACGCCGCAATACTGCGACCATCCTGGACGTACGTGAAGAGGCTGAAACCGCCGAAGGCATGATCCCCGGCGCAGTGCACATCCCGCTCGGCCAACTGGCATCCCGTCTTGGAGAACTCGATGCGGGCCGGCCGGTCATCACCGTCTGCGCCAGCGGAAACCGAAGCGCCCACGCGGCCGTGGACCTGCTGGTCGCAGGTTTCCGCGCAGACACGATGGCCGGCGGCATGACCGCCTGGGAAACCGAAGGTCGACCCACCCACAAGCCCTAAAAAGGCGCATCCACCCATCCCGGCGGTCCGCCGCCGGTCCTTGCCGGCGGCGGGGACACCTTGAGCACAAAGGAAAGTATGACTACTTCAACACAACCTAAACCCACGATCGATACCGTGGGCGCGGCAACGCTGCAGTCCTGGATCGACACCGACGATGACCTGATCGTGTTGGACGTGCGCAGCGGAGCCGAATTCGAAACGGTGCATATCCGCGGCTCATACAACGTGCCGCTGCCGCTGCTCTCCGAACACGCCGATGAGCTCGCAGGGCGGCTCGGCCGACGCACCGTACTGGTCTGCCAATCCGGCACGCGTGCCGAACAGGCACGGCAGCGCCTCAACGGCGCCGGCGTGGAAGCCGCCCATGTATTGACCGGAGGCATTCCCGCCTACGCGGCCGCCGGCGGCGACGTCGTCCACGGCACCCAACGCTGGGACCTCGAACGCCAGGTCCGCCTGGTCGCCGGCTCCCTCGTCGTGACCGGGCTCGCCGGCGGCAAGTTCCTCTCACCGAAATTCCGCATGCTCGCCGGGGCCATCGGCACCGGACTGACCTTCTCCGCCGCGACCAACACCTGCGCCATGGGCAAAGCACTGGCCGCAATGCCCTGGAACCGCGCGGCTCAGGAGCCAACCCGCGAAGCAGTCATCCTGCAACTGCCCTCCCGGGGACCGGCACCGCAGACCCAGGCTTCATGATCGCCGCCGCCCTGGCCCTGGGACTGCTCGTCGGAGCGGTCCTGGGCCTGGTCGGGGCCGGCGGTTCCATCATTGCCGTTCCCGCGCTTGTCTACGGCGTGGGAATGAGCACCCACGACGCCATCCCCACCTCACTACTCGTCGTCGGACTCTCCTCCATAGCCGCCGTCATCCCCCGTATCCGCACCGGTATCAGCTGGCGTATCGCACTGCCGGTTGGGGCCGCCGGCATTCCAGCGGCATGGGGCGGAGCCGCCGCCGGCCGGCTCCTGAACGAAGAGGTGCTCCTTCTCGCCTTCGCCGCCATCATGGTGGCCGCCGGGGCCCGGATGCTCACCAAGACACCAGAGATAACCGGACACTGTGGCTCCGATCAGGGATCCTTCCTGCGATCGTGCTTACCCAAGGCAGCCGCCGTCGGACTTGGGATCGGTTTTCTCACCGGACTGCTCGGCGTCGGCGGTGGCTTTCTCATCGTTCCGGCACTGACGCTGTTCCTCGGTCTGTCGATGTCGCAGGCCGTCGGAACATCACTGGTCATCATCACCATCAACGCAGCAGCAGGATTCAGTGCCCACGCCACCGGCTTCACCATCGACTGGGTCCCAACACTGGCCTTCGCAATTCCCGCCATCGCCGGCTCGCTCGCCGCGAGCCGCCTGTCACACAAACTCAACAGCAAACACGTTCGCACCGCCTTCGCCATCCTCGTGTTCGCCGTCGCCGCCATCGTGGCGGTGAGCACCATTATCGGCATCATCGGCGGCTGACGATTCGCCGCTCCTTTCGTTCCACCGCGCTCAGCGACTGTCCCAGTGCCGTAACCGCCACCGGGGTTGATCGATGCACCAACCGCATCTGCAACTAGTAAGCAAACCTGGCACTGGATTTCAAGCAACTGGGTGCGGTGTCGGACCTGCAAGCGGTAGAGAGACACCTGCCTGTGAAGGGGACCCTCCGTGCCGCTGGGCGCCGGCCCATACAGTCGTACTCAATATTCACTGCGCCCGGCTTCGGGAGAGCAATTTAGCGCCGTCAGGCCTTAGTTCTCCAGTGGGCGAGACGTGCCGGTACAGCGTCTGCCGGGTGATGCCGAGTTCTTTGCAGAGATCACCAACCTTGGTGTCGGGCTGACCCATGGACGCTTTCGCCAGGCGGACTTTGGCGGACGTCATTTTGTAGGGCCGGCCGCCTTTTCTGCCCCGGGCGCGGGCCGATGCCAAGCCGGCCATGGTTCGTTCGGAGATGAGTTCGCGTTCGAATTCGGCCAGGGCGGCGAAGATCCCGAAGACCAGTTTGCCGGAGGCGGTGGTGGTGTCGATCGCTGCACCCTGACCGGTGAGGACTTTGAGCCCGATGCCGCGCTCGGTGAGGTCGTGGACGATGTTGACCAGATGGCGCAGGTCCCGACCGAGCCGGTCCAGCTTCCACACCATTAGAGTGTCCCCGTCCCGCAGGGACCGAAGGCAAGAGACCAGCTCGGGGCGGTCCTCTTTCTTGCCGGAGGCCTTGTCTTCATACAGCTGCGCAGGCTCGATGCCGGCGGCAAGGAGCGCGTCGCGCTGCAGGTCAGTGGCTTGGGAGCCGTCGGCTTTGGAAACGCGCATGTAGCCGACCAGCATCAGGTTTCTCCTCCATCATTTATACGTTCGTTTACGTGACATGAGAACCGAAGTATCGCCGCCACATAAAATTTGTCACTTTACCCGTTACTTATTCTATGTCGTGCAGACCCCGCTAAAAGCAGTTAATGTGACAGAAATTCGAGAGGGATGCCAAGTTCGGCGAAATCGTTCCGAACTCGGTGGACGTGCTCGTCGTCGTCGCTGCGGTAGAGCGTCATGAGATTGAATAGCTGGCGTGCGCTGTCCGGGTTCTGCTTGGCATCCTCGACGGCGTCGTGCAGGGCTTCGTTAAGGGATTTCGGGCATCCTGTTGTTACCAGTGGCTTGCCAGGATCAAGAGAGGTGTCGGGTTCCGGGAGGAACAATGCGGCATCGCGGCCCAGACCCGTCAGGTGACCGTTCTCGAGCACGCGCATTGCGATGGCTGCGGCTTCGAGGGTCCGCGTCTGCCTCTGCAGGGTCTGCGCTTCAAAGGGCCGCCACATCGCTTGACCGGCTCGCACGGGATATCCCGCGCGCTGCCACACCTCGCGCGTCAGCCGCTGCGCGGCACCGCACTCGCTCATGGTTGCACCAAGCTCATCGACCACAGTGCGCAGCAGCCGGAACCACGTGCCGGCGTGGATGCGATGCCGTGGAAGGTCGACTACTCCGGCTGTCAGGGCTTGCCACGTCCGGTCGTCCATGCGCCGGATCGCCAGCGAGGCTCTCTGCGGTTCGGGGGCGCTCGATGGGTCGCGCCATGCGTAGTAATGGCCGGGCGGACCGTCGTGGTGCTCAAGCCAGCAGTGGTGGACGGGGCAGGAGAGCATCAGTGGCAGCGACCACACCACGAGGTAGG
The DNA here is from genome assembly GCF_056680475.1 of Arthrobacter sp. ASL1. NCBI lineage: Bacteria > Bacillati > Actinomycetota > Actinomycetes > Micrococcales > Micrococcaceae > Arthrobacter > Arthrobacter sp. ASL1. The sequence goes on along the minus strand of NZ_JBWXQH010000002.1, from coordinate 50,123 downwards.
GGTGAGGAGACGTGGAATCTCGCACACATTGTGGGCAGGTTCGGTGGTGTCGGACAGCGGCGGTCGGGACCCATGCTCGCCACGAGCTCACCGTCCGGCGACGACGGTTCCTCTCGGGCAAGAGAACGGTCAATTGCCGGATGTAGGTGCTGAACGCGTCGGGGCCAGGCTCGACGTCGTCCAAGAGCCACGGGGTGTACCCGCTGATGCTCATGCCGTGAATCCGATCGGAGCTGACTCCGGTTTGGATCGCTAGTTGCTCGATCAACCCCTCCGGTGGGGCCAGGTCGAGATCCGTATCGCGGTCGAGGGAGTGGCCGATATCGAATGCAAGATCATCGACGGTGATCCCATACCCGTCGGCGATCCGGTGCAGCCATGAGGTGAGGGCTTCACCCGGAATCGGCCGCGGATGGATCGGCCAGCGGGCGGTCACATCAGCTCGCGTTCAAACAATCGCCGCCGCTCTGTGGGGCCAACGTAGTCGGCCATCGTCAGCGTCCGGTGGTTGATCGTCTCAGCGCCGGACTCGACGGCCGCGACCGCGGCCGCGGTCAGCAGGTGCGCAAGCTCACCGATCGTTCCTTCACTGCGGGCGAGCAAGTACTGCGTCATGTCGTCGGTCTCGATGCGGGAGGGCCGCCGCAATGGGAAGGCCGCCGCGAAGCTGGCCAACAGCGACCGGGCGTCCTCGCCTGCCTTCCAGACAGGCAGCACGAACGGCTCGAACCGATTCTCCAGTTGGTCGTCCGAGCGTATCGCCAGGTATGCCTCACGGGTGCCGACTCCCACGAGCGGGATGCGCAGCTCGTTGCCAAGGAATCGCAAGAGGTTCAAGAACTCTCGACGGACGTCACCACGTCCAGCAAGCACATTGTGCAGCTCATCGATCACCAGCATCTGCACACCGACCTCGCGCAGTAGGGAGAGTGCGAGGCGCTCGAGCTCGATCACACGAGGGCGCGGCCGTAGCGGCGCGCCGAGGGCTGCGAGGATTGCTGTATAGAACCGCAACGGGGACGGCTCCGAGGGCATCTGAACGCACAGCACCGGGATGTGTTCCCGATCCAACTCAGTCGTGGGCAGGTGCTGTCGACGGAATCTCTCGATGATCATGGACTTGCCGTTATTCGTCGGCCCCACCAGCAGCAGGTTGGGCATGCGTTGCTTCCGTGGCCACCCGAGCAGCGTTTCCAACCGCCCGACAGCCTCGACGGCTTTCGGGTAGCCGATCCAGCGGTCGGCTCGAATCCTGTGGACCCGCTCGGCAGCTGGCAGCCGCGCCGTCGACTGTGCAGATGGATGCAGATGCGACAGATCCGGTGGCTGGTCCTCGTCGACTGTCACCATTGTTCAATCTCCTCGAAGCGGGCCGCAGGCCGCATCGCGCCCGGTTCCGGCGCAGTCGCCGGCGGAGCCGGTGTCGGCGCGGGAGACGCCTTTCTCGTGGTTCCCGCGTGATTACGGCGTTCAGCTTCCCGGCGGGTCCGCTTGGTGGTCTTCTCGGCGGTCTCAGAGATGTGACGCATCTGTTCGATCATCCGAAACAACGCGACCTCGTCGACTTCGGCGGCACCGCGTTCACGCAGTCGTGCCAGCGCCTGCCGGTGCTCCCACACGCTGACAGCAGGATTCGACAACGTCCGATAGGGCACCTCTAGGTATTCCTCGCCCTCAGGGTCCAGCACCCATATTCGGCTGATGTCGCGCGGGTCTCGGCGGATGATGAACTGTTCGAGACTCTCGCGACGCGCGATCCAGGGCTTGAGCACGTTGGCGAAATAACGCACGTGATCGATGACGAATCCGGTACGCGTCAGCTTCCGCCGGATCACCGGCAGGAAATCCACCAAGAACGCTGTCGGATTCGCCGTGACCACAGGAGAGCCGTCCGCGAGGACACCCTCAGCCCAGCGCCCAGCCGGAGTCAGGCCCAGCGTGCTGTGGACGGTGCCGTGGTACGCAGCCACTGCCAGGCTCAGCCACTTCTCCAGTTCGGCAAGAGTCAGTGCAGCCATTTTCTCGGAGTCATACCGGCCACGCTCACCTGGGTCCGAGAACGTCGTGCCTGGCAGCTCGTGGATCTCGCGCATTGCCGTGCCGATGACGCGTTCTACGATCCCGCCGTAATGCGGCTGGCCCAGCGGCCGGTAGTCCAGTGCGATGCCGTGCTGCTCACACCCACGGGTGAGTGCCTCGCTCTTGAACTCGGCGGCGTTATCGACGAACAACGCCTTCGGCTTCCCGCTCATCGGCCAGTCTGCTTCGATCCCGAGTCGTTCCAGCCGGGGCCGTTTATCACCGGTTGCGTGAGCTAGGCATAAGCCCACAGACACCGCCGAGGGCGGCTCCAAAGTCACGACCATGCCCACGAGACAGCGACTGCACACATCGATCGCCAACGTCAGATATGGGCGGCCGACAGGCTTCCGTTCCCGCTCATCGACGACGATCAGATCAATGACGGTGTGATCGATCTGTACCTGGTCCAAGATGGATCCGATCGCTGGGACGTCATCACCGGCCGACTGCAAGGGCCGCACACTGTCGGGCCCTTCTCGTCGCCGACCGACTGCTATCGGATTCATCCGTGCGATTCGCGTCTCGACCGTGTTCCGCGCCGGCACCGGCAACCCCCGCACAGCACAGACTCGGGCGATCTCGCGGTGCAGCGAAGCGATGCTTCGCTTCTGTCGCGTCAAGTACCGTGTGCGGACAAGCTCGCGAATGACCTGCTCGACCGGCTCCGACAGCCGATTACCACCCCTGCCACCGTCGGACCGTCGGCTGGCGAGATCGGTCACCAGACCAGAGCCCTGACGGTAGCGTTCCAACAGCACGTACACCTGTCGGCGAGAGATTCCCAGCTCGACGGCGGCTTCATCGGCAGCAGCCACCCCAACATGGTCACGCTCGGCGAGATTGCCGATCACTTCAGCACGCAACCGAGTTTGCTCCCACTGAGCATCCGACATCGTTAAATGCCCCGGCGACGGGATCCCGTATGGTTCTTCGTCCATCCCTGCCTCTCCTTTGAGAACAGGACTATTGAGCAAAAACGACTTTAGTGCACACGACTACTGAACGGCCAGCGTTCAACAGCCGACTGCACAACCCCCGAGAACACGGGGCCGGATGTGCAGGCGACTTCGGAAAATGACAGACGGGGGCGTGTCTTGACCGGACGTCTTGCATCCCATGGGTTGCAAGACGACGTTTCCTCCAGCGGCTCCACCGGCGATGGGTGCGAGCGAACTAGCCAATAACGCTCATGATGGGCCGTTGTTCCGGAGCAGTATGGCGGCGTCACCATAGGGTGAATGAGCTGCACCCCTCGATCCGGCTGGAGGACGCGTATGTGGTGCCCAGTTCTGACTGGCCCGCATGTGTGGTCCCCGTGATTTGCGGCCAGACCGCGACGTCCGGGGGCGGCCAATGTCAGCGGAATTAGTCCGCCTATGTCGCAGAGCACCCGGTGGCGGTTGTGAGTTCGAGGAATCTGTGAAGCAGATAGTCTGGTTGCAGTGCAAGGCCCAATGCCTTGTCGAGTCTCTGGGGGAAACATCGGGGCCAAAGCAGTAAACCAGTATGCCTGTGGTATGCCCCGTGGTCGCGGGAGTCGCCTCTAGGGAGAGGCGGATGCACGCACCATGACTGCTCCCCGGCAAGGATCCACGAAGGTGTCTGGATCGGTATCTTCAACCAATGCCCATGCCCATCGAGGCCTGGCGCTTTTGGCCTTGATTCCCGCGGCGTCCAGGGGCTTTCGCCTCCAACGCGTGGCCTTCGACGCAACAGCCATGCGCCTGACCAGCGGGCAAGGCCAAGTCGGGGAATTCGATCCCGTGGACCGCGGCGCCATCTCCATCTGGGCGAACGGACAAATCGGCGCATTCCCCGGGTGGATTGGCGGCAGCCATGCCAATGACCTCTATGCGCTGGGAGGCCACGCGGATTTCCTGAAGACAGGTGGCCTCGATGCCGCCTATACGGCAATTGAATTCTTCGAGCGGACGATCGAAGCGCACATTGCCTGCCGCGGGCGTCACTATGTCTTCACCGTTCCCGCGGGACACCGGGATCGTTTGTGGCCATACGCATTCCAATACCAAATCGATTCCCATCCAGGCTCATTGGTGCACCACTTCCCAACTTGAGCGCAAGATATCCAGCAGCGCTGCAATGATCTGGTTCCGAATTGGAGCGGTCGCGTCATTAAGGCGCCTCCGCTAGTCTCAGTAGTGGGGGCGTCTCAGAGCGAAAAACGCTCGTGCGGCCACACACTTGGGGGTCGTGCGGCCGCGGATCGAACCATGTCCGGGGTGAGGGTTCGATCAAGGCCTACAGTACCCTGCGGTCCGATTCGGATTTCCCGCCGGCAGAAACCGGGTCACTTTCCAGCCGCGCCGAGACTCGGGCTATCCCTCAGTCGGTTGCCCGGCCGTTTGGGGATCTTGTCTTATCAGCGGGATCGCCCCCGTTTCGCTACGGATAAAGGCGGCCGCGTCCGGGGACGTGAGGCTGGTTTCATGGTGGCGGGACCGGCGGGAGCCTGTCAGCCGGACGAAGTCGAGGGGGATCTTGGGGTCCTCATCCGCTTTCTGGTGGGAAGGCGAGGGAATGCGGTCTTGCCAGGCGGTGGGGACAAGTTCGCTGAATTCCCGGTGCTCGGCGATGAAGGTGCGTATGGCCGGGCAGAAAGGAAAAACAGCCAGGCGGCTGGTGTGTGCTTCCGTCAAGACGTGGTGGATGAGGAGTTCCACCAGTAGCTCCGATTTGAAGCGGCGTTTCATGGAGGTGTGAAGAAGCCACATGTCGGTGCCGTCCATGCTGTATTGCACGAAGCCAGCCAGTTCGCCGGCCTTGAAGATTTGGTATTGGAGTTGCTCGCGGTTGTTTTCGATGGCGATGGGCATTTACAGAGCCGCCTCGGTAGCGAAACCCGCGAACAGTAGCCGTTTCTCCGGCAGCGAGGTCCGGAATCGAGGGGAGGGCGGTACAGGCTTGAAGCGATTCACTGCGGCTCCTTGTCAGGACTGGAGCCCCGCTGCTTAGGCCGGTTCCGGTTTCTGCAGAGGGCGCCAGTGCTTGGCAACTCTGGTCCCGCAATAATACGCATTTTCCCAGCTCAAAAGCGGATCAAGTGGTTCCCAAGGAAACGATCCTTGGTGGGGAAGGTCTGCGGCTATCGGTCGTGACCCGTTTTTGCCCTTCGCGGGCGCATGGGAGCCAGGTGCAGCGCACCGGCTTGGGCTGCTTCGTCGGAAATATTGTCCCTGACGCCGGGCGCGACCGGCCGTTCAGTCCGGGAGGGGCGGAGCCCATGAGATGGTGATGTCCGCGCCTTCTTCTGCTTTGGCGATGAGCAGGCGCAGTTCCTGGCCGAAGAGCCGTTCGTGGCTACCGGACTGGTCGCCGTCGAAGAGCTCCAGGAGCTGTGCCATGGCCTTGGCCATGGCTCGACCCCAGTCCTTGGGGTGCGCGCTGGAAGCGTAGACGGTCGCAGAATACGTTTGTTCCATAGCCAGAGTGTGCGCCGCCTGCAATGACGGGACAAGCTACTTGTCGGCGCAGACTGGGACGGGAGGCAAAGACTGCCGGGGTGGACGTCCGGTGACAGGCATTGCATTCGACTTCTGAAGCTGACATGCGGACGTGCTGCCTGTGACGCACCCGAGTTCTCGCTGAGACGCTCCGGCGGGTGCGGTTTTCATCGTAGATGCACGTAGGGCCCCTCCGAGAGCGGAGGGGCCCTACTGCGGATATTGCTTAGCCTACGTAGGTGTAGTAGCCCATCAACGGGCCGTAGGGGCTGTCGGCCGGACGAACCACGGTGCCGACGGAGGGGTTCTGTGCGCCGATGATCTTCCCGCCACCGATGTAGATGCCCGCGTGGCTGCCGCCGTTCTGGTAGACCAGGTCGCCGGGCTTGGGGTTGGAGGTGCGCACGAACTTGCCGCTGGTGCGGATGGCGGTCGTGTTGTGGGGCAGGCTGATCCCGGCCTTGCCGTAGATGTACTGGATGAACCCGGAGCAATCCCAACCCGAAGGGCTGCTACCGCCCCAGACATAGGGTGTGCCCTCGTAGCTCATGGCCATGCCCGCGATGCCCGAGAGGCCGGCGCTGGACGTTGGGGCGGCGTCGGTCTTCTTAGGGGTGGAGGCCGTGGTGACCGAGCCTGCCGACGTATTGTTGCTCGTGCTCGTGCTCGTGCTCGTGCTCGCCTGCGCAGAGGACTGGCGGCTCTCGCGGGTCATGGCTGCACCTGCGGCCGCTTCCTCGCGCTCGGCTGCAGCGGCTTCTTCTTGGGCGGCTTCACGCTCGGCGGCGGCTTCCTGGGCTTCTTCGCGCTCGGCTGCGGCCTTGCGCAATGCCGCGCGGTGAGCCGAGCCGTCAGTGGACTTGACGTCGGCGACGGAGACCTTGATCTGCTTCAGATCTTGTGGCTTGGCGTCCGCAACGGTGACGGCGGCGGGGGAGTCCACGGAAGTACGCAGGATGTCCGCAGCCGGGGCCTTGGCAGCCTCGCGGGCGGCCGGGGCACCCTCGGCCGGAACGCCGAGGGTCAGCACGAGGCCGGAAGCCGCAGCGATGACAGCGGCCTGGCGGCCAACGGAACCTGCGTTGGAGGAAACCGCCTTGGAGATCGAGCCCAAGGGGTTGCTGCGGACGGGCATGGCGCGGTGGCGGCCCAGGTGTCGCTTGGTCATGTGTTGATTACCTCTCCCAATGCCTGCGGGGTTAGCTGTCGGGTTCGAGTGGGAGTCACTCGGCGTCTGCGCTGAATGGCAGCGAGACGCTTAACCCCAAGGGCCCGGTGGACCCGGATTTGGTTCCCCCGCCACTGCCAGAAGCTTCGCGAACGGAACCCGAAGTGGTGGCAGTGCTCGGCAATCCACTCGGGTGTGCCGGGCTCATAGGAAGCCCGGCACGCAAATGAATTTACATGAAACGGATGTAAAAGTCACGAATCGATTACGGAACCGTGTCCTTTTGGTCTCGACGACCTTTCCCTCCCTGGCCGTTGGTTCCGGGCGGTGATGCAAGACGATGGTCCTCGAAGTCTTCCTGGCGGTACACGGTAAGCGGAAAGTGCAGCCACAACGCACGATCGACCACGCCGGCCATCCCGAGTGGTTGGCCCGATGACCGAAGCGGTTCACCCGGCGACGGCGAACCAGATTCCGGCCCCGACGGCCCCGGCTGCGAGGACCAGGGCACCGAGCACGATAGCGGTGGCCACCACGGTGCGGGCAACCTCCCGTGGCGCCGTGGACAAACCGGTGCTGCAGTCCCCGGCGGGGTGGAAGGCGGGGCGGATGAGCCTGAGGTAGTAGACAAGGCTCAGCACCGTGTTGGCTGCGGCGAACACGACCAGCCAGGACATGCCGCCATTCCAGGCGACGGTGAACACGGCGACCTTGCCCAGGAACACCGCCGTGGGCGGTGTTCCCACGAGGCTGAGGGCCCCCACGACGAGGGAACCGGTCAGCCACGGGTGCCCACGTGCCAATCCCACCCAGTCGCCCAGCTCTTCGCGCCGGGGGAAGCAGGCGACGACGGCGAACACGGCCAGGTTCGTTAGCGCGTAGAAGACGATGTAGGCCAGCAGGGCCACCGAGGCGCCCTCGCTGCGGGTGATGACGGCAACGGGCATCAGCAGGTAGCCGACCTGGCTGACCGTCGACCAGCCCAGCAGGCGCCTGACGTTCTCCTGCGCCAACGCGGCAAGGTTTCCGATGCCCATGCTGGCCGCTGCGAGCACGGCCACGAGCAGCGGGACATCCACCGTGGCGGGCATGAGTGCCACCAGCCGGCCCATGGCCACGAGTGCGCCGATCTTCGGCACGGTCGTGATGAACGCTGCGATGCCTATCCCGGAGGCCTGGCTGGCGTCGGGGATCCAGAAGTGGCCGGGCACCGCACCGGCCTTGAAGGTCAAGCCGATGAGGACCGCGACGGCCCCGCCGGCGACGGCGGCCTGCGGGGCCTGGGGAAGAGCCTCCGTCATGCCCGCGTAGCTGCTCGTGCCGGCAACTGCGGTCAGCACGGCAACGCCTGCCATGAGCAGGACTCCGGACAGGGCGCCGATGAGGTAGGTCTTCAGGGTTGCCTCGGCGGCCGTCCCGCTGCGCGATAGGCCGATCAGCGCGTACAGGGGGATGCTCGCCAGCAGGTACCCGGCGACCAGGACCAGCAGGTCGGTCGTCCCCCCGATCACGACTGTTCCGAGCGTGGCCAGCAACAACAGGGCATAGGTTTCGCTTTCACGCGCCGTGCTGGCGAATTCATGCCGGCCGAGCAGGACCACCACGAGCGTGGCCAGCGGGGCCGCCATCCGCACGACCGCAGTGGACGGGTCCAGTGCGTAGGTTCCACTGAAGATCGACTCCGGCCCTCCCGGCACTGCCGCCATCCCGGTCGCTGCGCTGGCGACCAGGGCACCGAGGGTGAGCCAGCGGGTGGGATGCTGGCGGGTGCGGGGCAGGAAGCTGCCGCCCAGCAGCACCAGCACTGCCGTGGCGAGCAGGATGATCTCTGGCAGCAGCGCCGGGTAGTCCATGTCCATTGCCATTGCCGTCATGGGCCCAGGCTGACGACGAGGTTCTGCGCCGCGGGTCCGATCATCGCCAGCAGCGGGCCGGGGATGAGACCGATGAGCACGGACAGCCCCATCAGGATGGCCAGGGCCGTGCTCTCGCGGGGGCGCAGGTCGCTGAAACCGACGGACAGTTCCCGTGTCTGGCCCGTGAACACGTGCTGGAAGGCGCGCAAGAAAAGGACTGCGGTGATCAGGATGCCGGGAAGGGCAACCAGGGCCCAGGGGGTGGTTCCGATGCTGCCGGTGAAGATCTGGAATTCGGCGATGAAGCCGCTGAAGCCCGGAAGTCCGAGCGAGGCGAATGCGGCGATCGCGAAGAACCCGGCGAACCGTGGTGCGGGGTGGGCCAGGCCGCCATACCGGCGCAGGTCGTAGCTTCCGGTGCGGTCGTGGAAGACACCGGCGAGCAGGAACAGGGCCCCGGTGACCAGGCCGTGGGAGACCATTTGGGTTACGGCCCCGACGATGGCCAGCTGCTGTGCTTCGGCGTTGTTGGCACCCAGGACGCCGGCGGCGCCGACAGCGAGCACGACGTAGCCCATGTGGTTGACGGAGGTGAAGGCGATCATGCGCTTGATGTCTGTCTGCGCGACCGCGACGAGGGCGCCGTAGAGGACCGAGACGATGCCGATCGCGACGACCACCCACGCCCACGCCCGCCAGGTGTCCGGGAGCATGGGCATCGCGATCCTGACGAAGCCGTAGGTGCCCATCTTCAGCAACAGGCCGGCCAGGACGACCGAGCCGATGGCCGGGGCATCGGTGTGTGCCGGTGGCAGCCAGGAGTGGAAGGGGAAGGTCGGTGTCTTCACGGCCAGGCCCAGGATGACCGCCGCCAGCACGAAGCCGCCCGCCAGCGGGGTTCCGGTGAAGGCGTCCTGGCGGGAGAGTTCCACCATGTCGAAGGTGTGGGGGGCGGCACCGAGATAGAGGCCGATGAATCCCAACAGCAGGGACAGGGAACCCAGGAAGGTGTAGATGAAGAACACCAGTGCGGAGCGACGTTGGTTTCCGTGTCCCCAGCCGGCAATGACGAAGTACATGCCCACGATCGAGAGGTCGAAGTACAGGAAGAACAGGATCAGGTCCTGTGCACAGAACAACCCGAGGCAGGTCGTCTGCAGGAACAGGAACAAGGCGGCCTGGGGGCGTGGCCTGTCGGTCTCGCGCAGGGCCCAGATGGCGCAGGCCACGAAGATGACTCCGGTCAGCAGCAGCAGGGGCAGGGAGATGCCATCGATGCCGAGGTGGTAGCTGCTGCCAAGCTGCGGCATCCACTCCACCCGCTCCTCGGCCACGAGTCCGTTCGGGCCCGGGCCGCCGGCAATCGCGAGCATGACCGACAACGCCAAATCCACGAGGGTCGTGGCCAACCAGGTCAGCCGCGCAGCTTTTTCGGGCAGCCGACGGGCGAGGGCGAGGAAGGTCGCGGCCGCGAGCGGCAGGAAGACGATGACACTGAGCATGGGGGCTACCTAACGACGATCAGCAGGACGAGGGCGGCAACGCAGACGAGGACCGCCGCGGCGTAGTAATCGGCCACGGCACCCGTTTGGGCGCGGCGGGCCAACCGCCCGAGGCCGTTGACCCCACCCAGTACGGCACGCAACGCGCGTTGCACGCTGGCGTCCACGTCGCCGGACACCGCTGCGGACCGGTTCAGAAAGCGGCCGGCACCAAGCACCGCCTTCTCCAGGCGGTGGTCGAGCCGGGACAGGACGGCCGCGGTGGCGAACATGGGACGTACGAAAACGGTTTCCGCGGCCCGTTCAAGGCCAAACCAGTTCTCGGCGGCTGCCAGGCGCGGCACACCCCGAACCAGCACCAGGGCCGATACGACGATGGCAATTGCGGCCGAAGCGAGCAGTTCCCACCCGCTGCTTTCCGCCTCCGCCTGCGCGCCCAACAGTGCGCGGAACGGTCCGGACAGTACCGGAAGGGCGGTGGCGCCCAGCAATGCCGCCGATGCCGCCAGGACCACCAGAGGCACCGTCGCCACCACGGGGACCTTGCGGGTTCCTCGTTCTTCGGCATCCCACAGTTTGCGCTCCATGTCGGCCTGCTGCTGCATGTCGGGTCTGGCCCAGACCACGGCGATAATCTTCGCCGAATACGCGGCGGCGAGGGCGGCACCGAGCAATCCGGCAGCATACAGTGCGGGATGCTGGTGCAAGGCGACGGCGAGGACCGCGTCCTTCGCCAGCCACAACGACAGCGGAGGCAGCCCGGCCAGGGACAGTGCCCCGACCAGGAACGAGGCGCCGACCACCGGCCAGCGCCGATAGATGCCGCGCAGGGCTGGAAGTTGTTTCGAGCCCACGGCCGTCAACCACGCGCCGGCGGCAAGGAACAACAACGCCTTGGTGGCTGCGTGGGCGACGAGCTGCGAGGTCCCTCCGGCGGTGGCGCCGATGCCGGCGGCCAGGACGACGAAACCCAGTTGGGCCGCAGTCGAGGCGGCCAGCAACTGCTTGAGGTCCTTCTGGCACAGCGCCACGATGCCGAGCACGATCGCGGTGGCGGCACCGATCCAGGCAGCCGCCGGGCCGGCCCACCCGGAGGCCAGCAACAGCGGCTCGAGCCGGAGCAGAAGGTATCCGCCCATGGCGACCATGGCCGCCGAGTGCAGCAGGGCACTGACCGGGCTCGGGCCCTCCATCGCCCGGGAGAGCCAGAAACTAAACGGTAGTTGCGCCGCCTTCCCCAGGCCCGCCAAAAGCACGCCGGCGGCCAGCACATGCAGCCACGGCCCCTCCGCGGAGGCGAGGGCGTCCAACTGCCAGCCGGTTCCCGCGGCGACGGCGGCTCCTGCCGCGGCGTAGAGGCCCAGATCGGCGGCGCGTGTCACGGTGAAGGCGACCAGCCCGGAGGGAATCGTCGAGGGTTTGCGCCAGTGGAAGCCGATCAGGGCATAGGAGGTCGCGCCCATGACCTCCCAGGCGCCGAGCAATGCCGGCAGCGACGTGGCGCTCACCGTGACCATCACCGCGGCGGTGAAGACCAGCATGAGACCGTGGAAGCGCGCCGCCGGGCGTGTGTCTTCGGCGGCAGCGAACACGAGGACGAGCAGGACCACGGCCGCCACCGTCGGCAGCAGGACGGCGCCCAGGCCATCCACGACCAGGGCCGCACCGCCGGATGAGATGAACGGCACTCCGAGGCGGGGCATGGCCCCGGCGGAGGCGATGGCGGCGACTAGGGTCAGCGCGGCAGCAGTGAGAGCCAGCGCGGGGGCGAGGCGGTTGGCGCGGTGCCCGGCCAGCAGCAGGAAGGTCCCGGTGATGGCCGGCAGTCCGACGGCCGCCAGGAGTGCGGCCGTCATCCGTGCAGCTCCGTGGCGGTATCGGTCATGTCCGAGTTCCGTGAGCGGTGGAAAACGGTGGCGACGGCGAATCCCATCGCCATTTCAACGGTCATCGCGGCGAGGATGACCAGCAACAGGGTTTGGCCGTCGGGTGTGGGGGACAGGTGGAACCAGAGCGCGGCTGCGGCCAGGAGCACGCCGTTGATCATCACCTCGATGCCCATCATCACCATCACGAGGACCTGTTGGGACAGCGCCCCGAACAGCCCGATGGCGAACAGGGCGGCGGCCACCAGCAGGATCAGTTGCAGGGTCATCGGCCTAGTCCGCCCTTGATCGGGTCATCGGTTTCGCGCCGCCCACCGGGCCCGCGCCGGTGGAGGTCGTCCCCGCGCCGGTCATAGCGCCCACGCGGGTTGGCCAACACCAGGGAGGCGATGATGGTGGCGAACAGCACGGGGCTGATGGTGAGCATCACGAGCATCTTCGAACCCATCAGGGCTTCTCCCAATGCCGCCGTTGGATCCGGGGCGGGCGCCGACATCTGCTCGGGCCACCGGATGAGGAGGGCGCCGGCGGCCAGGACGATGAACACGATGCCGGCGATGACCGCGGAGCGGCGCTTGTTGTGTGTCATGTCCATCGGCATCAGGGCCGGGTTCATGCCCATGTACATCACCATGAACACGGCCATGATCGCCATCTCCATCGTCATCATCAAGATGGTGATGACCCCGATGTAGTCCAGGTCCAATTGCAGGATGATGGCACCGACGGCGATGAATGAGAGAGCCAGCGCGTACGATGCCCGGGCCATCGAATCCACGACGAAGACCGCAACCGCACTTGAAGCGGCCACGATCGAGAAGACCCAGAAGAGGATGGCGGGCATCACGGTGTTCCCCCGTTCACGACGACGATGGCGGCAACGGCCAGTTGGACGAGCACCAGGGGCATGGCCACGACCCAGGCGACCTCGGCCAGCCGCTCCGGCCGCACGATCGGGAACAGCCTGCGCACGGCGATCAGGACGGCGAGGAGGACGAGGGTCTTCACGACCACCCACACCGGATCCGGGAGCCAGGGCCCGCTCCCGCCGCCGAGGAACAAGGGGACGGCGAAGGCGGCCCCCGCGACCAGGAGCATGTAGCGCCCGGCGAGGACCAGGAGCCTGTCGACCCCGCTCAGCTCGGTGACCACCCCGCCGGCGGCATCGGTCCCGGTGGCGGTCTGGAAGGGGCCCCACGAGGAGAACGCGACGATCGACGCGGCATAGACCAGGAATGCAACGGGCATCCAGACCACGAACCACAGGTCTTGCTGAGCGGATTGGATGTCGAGCAGGCGCAGGCTACCGGCACCGACGGCCGGGGCCGTCAGGGCGAACATCAGGGGCAGCTCGTAGGACAGGGCCTGGGCCAGGAAGCGGTATCCGCCCACCAGTGACCAGGCGCTGTTGGCGCCCCACCCGAGCAGCCACCACAGCGCCCAAAGCAAGACGTCCATCGCGTTGAACCAGACCAGCCCGACCGGCAGATCCGCGAAGGTGAAACCGCCGAAGGGGACCACCAGCACCATCAACACGGCCACGACAACGAACCCGGCACCCCCGACCCGCCACAGCAGGGCATCGGCACCGGGCAGGGTCCGGCGCTGCTGGCGCAGCAACCTCGCCGTCTCCCGGATCGGTGATGAAAGGCCGGCCGCGGCGGGCAGTCCAGAGGTCCTGTTGTCCAGAACGGCGTTGAACGCCGCGGCCAACAGTGCGGCCGCGGCGACGGCGAAGGGAAGGAGCAGCGTCCACAGGGCCCCGGCGGCGGCGCTATCCATGGTCCGGCCCCACCAAGTGGCCGATCCGGGCAGGCCCGATCGAGGCGATGACCAGGCGTGCGGTAGCCAGCTCCTGTCCGGTCAACGCCTGCCGGACCTCATCGAGAGTGAACGGTCCTTCGAAGTCATCGGATAGGACGGGCCCGTGGGCCAACAGCTCGCTGGCGGTGTGCAGCCAGCCAAGCAGCCGGGAACGCGCGTTGACGTCCCGGAGTTCTGGAACGCCGCGCAGCGACCAGCGCAGGGTCCGTGACCGGGCGACCTGGTCGGCAGCGCTGTCCAGTCCCGCGATCACCGTATCCACGGGGCGCAGGTCTTCGAGGAGGTCGTCACGGAGCCGCCGGATCTTGCCGGCGACGGGCTCCCATCCGGCAACCGCGAGCAAGTGCGCGGAGGCATCGCAGAGCTCCACGGCACGTGGCACCGGTGCTGGTGGTTCCGCCGGGGCGCTGGCGTTCGAGACGGCAGGTGGCACGACTTCGATGGTTGCCTCCGCGATGACGTCGCCGTGCAGCGTGCACCGCACGACCAGCCCGGCTGGCCAGGAGGGCAGCACCGGGCCGAGGGAGAGGTGGATGATGTCCATCTCGAGTCCGTCGCGGTCGCTCTCGTCGCCGCCGGCGAGCGGGATGCCCGCAGGGCCGGACATGTCCATGTGCATATGGCCCATATCCATGTCCATGTCGTCCATGTCGTCCATGTCCGCGTCCGCATGCTCCGTGTGCCCCTCGTGTTCGGGGCACTCGCCATGCATTTCGTGCTGCATGCCGGAGTGGTCGTGGTCCCCTTGGCGCTGGTGGGCCGCGTGTCCGGTGGAGGTCTCGTCCCCGGGTAGGCCTGTGGTTTCGTCGTCCGCAGTGCCACCGTCGCTGGGTTTCGGGCGGCGAGTGGCGTCTGCGAGCTGTGCGTTCCGGTCCCCCAACTGGGCCGGAATCGCATCCAGCGCGGCGGGGATGGCGTCGGCAGCTGTGACTGAGACACGGCAGCGCGGGCCGGGTATCTGGTTCCAGATGGCTTCGATGACCTCCGGGTACGACGGCTGCGCTTCTCCGCAGACGAACAGGACGTCTGCCTCGGCGGGCGCCTGGGCGAGCACCCATCCCCGGGCCGTGATGCCCGCCTCCAACCGCATGCGCAGGACGGAATAGCCCGGCATCTCCACGATCAGGACATGGGGGCGGCCAGTGGCCAGCCGGGTGATCCAGACGTTCAGACCCATCTGAATGCCCCTTCCCTCCAGGCCCAGATGACGCCGACAACGAGCACCCCGAGGAATACGAACATCTCGATGACGGCTGCGGGACCCATTCCGGACACCACGACAGCCCACGGGTACATGAACAGCATCTCGACGTCAAAGGCCAGGAACACCAGCGTCAACGGGTACCAGCGCGCATGGAACCGCGACAACGCGTGTTCGCGTGGAGCCCATCCCGACTGATAGGGAAGCACCTCCACCGTTTCCCTCGACACGGAAACCGCACGGCCGAAGAGATATACCCCGCCAATGGCGGCCAGACACGTCCCCAAGGCGATGAACAGGCTCGCAAACGGTGGCATCTGGCACCCCTTTCCTGGTCGAGGCCGGAAAATCCCGGACCTTGGCCGGTTCGCTGCCGGCAATACACCTCGCTGCCCCCCGGCCGAGGGAAGGACGGCCCCGGGCCAATATACGGGTGGCCGACCGTGCGGGCAACGAAATGATCCCGCCATGCGAGGACCTTGTTGGGGCCCCGGATGTAACGAACGGCGAAACCCAACATATACCCCCGGGAGGTATCTGTCTTGTCTAGCTGCAGGAAACGGAATCCGTTACTGCAGCCGCACCGCGCTTGGCCCTGTCGGTGCCTACCCACTGCTTGGCTTGCTGGAAGAGCACGGACTGGGCTTCAATGGCCGGACGACCGGCCGTCGGGCGTGGCCGCGCCCGACGGTTCGGTTTGGCGACGGGTGGCATGGGCTATTTGATGTAGGAGAAGACGCCCATCATGCCGCGTTCGGCGTGGTAGGCGTTGTGGCAGCGCGTGAGCCACTGGCCGGGGTTGTCGGCATCGAAGTAGACGGTCAGGGTATGCCCGGGACGGACGATAACGGTGTCCTTGCGCGCACCCACGTTGCCGACCTGGAAGGTGTGCCCGTGGATGTGCATCGGGTGCCACATCGCGGTCTCGTTCACGAACTTCACCTCCACCCGTTCCCCGGCGAAGATGCCGAAGGCATTCGTGAAAGGCGAGCCCATGTCGAAGCGGTTGCCGTTGATGCCCCAGTCGTAGGCACAGACCCTTTTTCATCTAACCCGGTGAATGTTCGCCTGGTTTGTGCTGGCGATCGCTACTGATGTCACCTCCACCATCGTGGTCGCCCTGAACGCCCAGCTGCTGCGGCGTTTGTACCCCACACCCGAAACCAGCAGGGCAGAGGCCCTATTCCTTTCCCCGGAGTCGGGGCGCGCAGGTGGGCGATGGACATGCAATGGGCGTGTTAGCGCCCTTTTGAGAAGAGGCCTGCCGCATGGCGCCTCCACATACCCCGGTATCGGGATCAGGAAGGCAACAGGTGAGTACGGAACAGCTTGTCGCCGGGCGTGGGTCCCAGCCGAATGCAGATAAGCTGGCCCAGGGGCCAGATCAACTGCCTGCATCGGGCCCGTCCCCGTTCACGCTCGTTCCACCGACAGGACGGACTCTTCATGAGCCCACAGATGCTGCCGCCGGCCGCGCCGCCCGCCCCCACCGTCCGGCCCCGGCGACTGGTGTCCCTGGACTGCGCCCGGGCCCTGGCGATCATTGGGATGATCGCCGTCAACGTGGGGCCCCAACAGGCAGGCGGACTCCTCGAAAAACTTTTCATGCTTCCTTACGGGCGGGCTTCCCTGCTGTTCATGTTCCTCGCGGGCATCGGACTCGGCCTGCTGACTCATCCTGGAAGGAGGACTCCATGGCGTGAACAGTGGGTGCTCCTGGTGTGGCGCTCGCTGCTTCTCCTGGTCGCCGGGCTGGGGCTGCAAACGATCAACCACGGAGTCAGCGTCATCCTGACGGTGTACGGGGTGCTTTTCCTGGCGATGATTCCATTGACCAGGGTGAAGACCAAGGCACTTGCGGTGACCACAGGAGCAATGGCAATCCTCGGTCCATTGGCATGGACCGCCATCCTGGTTGCCCGCGACGAGACCTTTCGAGGCAAGCCCATCCTCCTGCCCGCCACCCCCATGGAGGTAATGGACAGGATCCTGATCACCGGACCCTACCCGGCACTGGTCTGGGTGGTACCCCTGCTGGCCGGACTGACACTGAGCCGATTCGATCTGGCATCGAGGCAAATCCAGATGAGACTGCTGATCGGCGGATTCGTCGCCACGATCGGTGGCCTCCTCTTGTCCAGGATGCTGGGCGCGCTGACGGGCATCGATCCGACCGACGGGGGATTTGCCAGGCTCCTGGCCAGTTACGACCATTCCGAAGGCCCCTTGTGGCTGCTATCCGGGGTTGGTTCAGCGGCATGCCTCGTAGGTCTTTTTTGCATTATCGAGCCCTGGCTCGGGCGGCATGCCCAGGCGCTCATCAACTTGGGACGCTTGTCCCTGACGATGTACGTGGTGCACTTGGTACTGATTGCGGTATTCGTCCGGCCGGACCCGCACACGACGATCGAAGGAATCGCCTTTGCCTCACTCATCTCGCTCTTCTGCCTCGTCTGCGCCCACCTATGGGTGACCCACTACGGGCGGGGGCCGCTCGAGAGACTGCTGAGGGTCCCATTCCTCCAGACCCGACGCCCCGTTTCCTCCTAGGAGGACCATCTTGAGCGACCGCACCCGGGGGGCCATCTTGTCCCGAATCGCAGCAGTCGCTGCCGTGGCCCTCATGGTGTGCGGCGGTACGGCCATCGCAGCCGAAGCCGATGAAGGATCCGCCCATGGCATCCCTGCACAGCAATCAAAGCCCGGGCTTGCCCCCGAGGAGATGCCCATGGGGGCAAGCAGCCCACTTCAGACGATGCCTGGACCGACGGCACACCAGATCCGTGTATCGGATCCAGGCCTGCGACCACCGGCATGGCAGGCATCGGGACGAAATGCTTCGACCGATGGCGATCCGGCGGGACCGGTCCAGGATACCGATGCAGGCCACCGGTTCTGGTCCCCTGGACTCATGGCGCTCACGATCCTGGTGGGGACGACGCTCCTGGCGGCTACGTGCCTGTTCGTCCGCTCCCGCCGGGCACCAAAATCCACGAAGGGAAAGCGCAAGTGACGCAGCGACAAAAACCCACCACCAGCCCCCTGAACCCACTGATCGGCAGCACAGCGGGGCGCAGGCAATGGAGGATCCTGGCAGGCTTGATCTGTGTTGGCGCACTGCTCGCCGGCTGCTCCAGCCAACCACCGGTATCGGACAGCCCATCCCCACGTGCCTCGAAGGTCAGCGACCCGCCCACGGAACCTCCTTCGGCGATGACCGAGGTGGGTGTGGCAGCCGGCAACCCCCAGGCAGCGAAGATCGGCGTCGAGGTGCTGGAGGAGGGGGGCAACGCCGTGGACGCGGCCATTGCCACCGCCTTCGCGGTCTCCGTGCTCGAACCCCACGCTTCCGGGATCGGCGGCGGCGGCGTCACCCTCATCGCCGCGCCGGAGGAGGCCGTCACCGCTTACGACTACCGGGAAGTCGTCGGCAAAAGCGGGAAGATCCCCAAGTCCGGCACCGGGGTCCCCGGCTTTGTCGATGGCATGTGGACCCTGCATCAAAAATACGGCTCCCTGCCCTGGAACCAGCTGCTGGAACCGGCCGCGGACCTGGCACGTGAAGGGTTCGAGATCCCGAAGTTCCTTGGAGAACGCATCAACGACGGGATCGGCGCCAGCACCGTCTCCCGCTATCCACAATTCCGCACCCCGAATGGCGAACGTGTGTTGCGCGAAGGGGAGACCCTCAAACAGGAACGCCTGGGCGAGACCATTCAGACGCTGGCGAAGGGCGGGCGGGACGAATTCTACGAGGGGTCGATCTCGGGGCTTCTCACGGACGTCGAGGGCATCGACGCGGCGACGCTTGCCGGCTACCGGACCGAGCAGTTCGAACCCGTCAGCGGAACCGTGGGCGACTACACCGTGGTCAGCGCCCCGCCTGCCCTCCCGGGAGCCGGTCTCATACAAATGCTCCAGCAAGTAGAAGGTGCCGGCATTGCCGCGGACGAACCCGGGTCACGGCCCTATGTGGACAAGCTGATGAAGGCATGGTCGAACGCCAACAAGACCGTGACCCGGCAGTTCGGCGACCAGCGGTTCGTCGACGTCGACCTCACCACGGTCCTTGACCGCAAAGCCAACCTGAAGATCGGCAGCAACCTGGACACCCAATCCCCCCAGGATTCCCCGGAGGGCCAGATCGACCCCGGGAACACCACCCACCTCAACGTCGTGGACCGCAACGGGATGGTGGTCTCCATGACCAACACCATCACGAGCTTCTGGGGCGGACCGAAGAGCGAGGTGGTCGGTGGCTTCTTCATGAACAACCAGCTCAGCCGCTTCAAGACCGTCGACTCGCCGAAGAACCAGCCCGAGCCCGGACGCAAGTCCGTGACCTGGTCCAACCCCACCATGGTCCTGGACCAACAGGACCGCGTGGTCATGGGCATCGGGACCCCCGGCGGACAGCAGATCCCCAACATCCTCTCCTCCGTCCTCGTCCCGATGCTCCTGCAGGACCAGCCTCTCAGGGAGGCAATCGATGCCCCGCGATTCCACCTGCAAGGCGGCATCCTGGCGGTCGGCGGCAAGGCCAGCCAAGAAGTGAGATCCCTTGCCCGAGCCAACGGGTGGAAGATCCGCGAAACGACGCGCTCCGAGGGCGTCTTCGGTTCCGTCCAGGCCCTGTGGCTCGATCATGGAAACGGGACCGTGGACGGCGCCCCCGACCCTCGTCGGGATGCAGGGTATGCCGTGGCCGCCGTCGAAAAGTAGAAGTCGGCCCGGGCCAGTGAAAGCACGCGCCCAATCAAGGTGACGACCTAGATCTCCTCCCGCCCGGAGCGGCCTGGAATCTGAAGTGCCTGGAATTGCCTCGCTGCTGATCACGCCGTGCCTTGTGGGCATCTCTCACGAACTTCGACGGTCTTCCAGTACTCGATCTAGCTCGGCAA
The DNA here is from genome assembly GCF_056680475.1 of Arthrobacter sp. ASL1. NCBI lineage: Bacteria > Bacillati > Actinomycetota > Actinomycetes > Micrococcales > Micrococcaceae > Arthrobacter > Arthrobacter sp. ASL1. The sequence goes on along the minus strand of NZ_JBWXQH010000002.1, from coordinate 30,242 downwards.
CTGGGATGATCGAACCTGACAACACCGCCTGACACGTAGGGTCCCGATGTACCTCCCCACCAGCATTCCCAGCCCCGATCCCGTCCTGTCCCAGCTCCACCTGGGGCCGTTGACGATCCACACCTATGCCCTGTGCATCCTGGCTGGCATCGTCGCGGCCATCGTGATCACGCAGAAGCGTCTGGCCCGCCGCGGCGGCAACCCGGAGATCGTGCTCGACGTGGTCCTGTGGTGCGTCCCGCTGGGCCTGGTGGGGGCGCGTTTCTACCACGTGTTCACCCATATCAGCGACTACTTCTACCCGGGTGCCGACCCGTGGGACATCATCAAGATCTGGGACGGCGGCAACGCCCTCTACGGGTCGTTGCTGGGCGGCGCCCTCGGCGCCTACATCGGTTGCCGGCGGGCCGGGGTCCGCTTCCTGTCCTTCGCCGATGCCGTGGCCCCGGCCCTGCTGGTGGCCCAGGCCATCGGCCGGTTGGGCAACTGGTTCAACCACGAGCTGTTCGGCCTGCCGACCAAGCTGCCCTGGGGCCTGCAGATCGAGTCGACGAACCCGAAGTTCCCGGCCGACGCCCCCATCGGCACGTTGTTCCACCCCTTGTTCCTCTACGAGATCATCTGGAACCTCATCGGTGTGGCCATCATCTTGTTCCTCGAGCGCAAGATCCGCGCCCGCTGGGGCCGCGCCCTGGGCCTGTACCTCAGCTGGTACGGCATGGGCCGCAGCTGGCTCGAGGCCATCCGCATCGATCCCACCTCCGACGGGTTCCTCGGGATCCCGGCGAACATGTGGACTTCGTTCGCGGCCATCGCGCTGGGGCTGGTCATCTTCATCGTCCAGGGCATCCGACATCGCGAACCGGAAACCTCGGTCTACCGCGCGGGTTTCGAGCCGAAGGACGACGAGGCCACCACCGAGTACCCCGCTGTCGATGCCCCTGCCGATGCCGTGAAGGACGAGGGCAACAAGGACGCCAACCCCGGGGCCGGGAACGCATCAGCGCTGCACCACAACCAGGAATCGACGGACGAATAGCCTGTATCGCGGGTCAACTACTTCTGGCCGCAAATGCCGGCGACGAATCGGGGACACAGCGAGTAGGCGGTTGCCTACGTCACGCGTTTCCTTCATGTGTTTGCCCGGCCATGACAGCACCAACGACCACCAGGAGTCCTGCTGTGGGATATCCGATGAGAAGATCCTGGATTCCAGGCGGTCCACCAACCATCGCAATATGGGCAATCCAATGCGACAACCCAACAAGGACCCCCAATACCATTAGGGCCTTTCCGAAATTGATCACCAGACGGGTTCGACGGTAGCCACCGTCTGCACTATCGCTGGAATGTCGGGATTTCATCATGCAGCCTTTCGCTCGGAAATCGCTTCAACCGATGTTGGAAGCCGGTTGAAGTTGGGTGTGTCGGATTAATGTCCAGGACGTACCGGTCCCAGGGATGTCCTCCTGAAGGAATCGTCCCCACCTCGTCGGTCCTGCACGGATGGAGAGACGGGCAGCGCGCCGCTGCCATCATCGGGGATCACGGCCGCATCGCTGTGCACTGGTTGAATGATGGCGCGGACAAGCTTCAGGCAAGGCGGCTGCTGGCCTTCTTGCACGGGAGCCCCTTCAGCCGCGGAATAGATGATCATCAATTCAGGCCGGAATATGAGTGCAGGCCGGAAAAATACACATTGACCACGGCAAAATTGAAGATGACGCACAAGTAGCCGATGATGGACAGCCACGCGGCACGGGTACCGCTCCATCCCCGCGTTGCACGGGCGTGGAGATAGCCGGCGTAGACAACCCAGATGACGAACGTCCATACCTCCTTGGTGTCCCAGCCCCAATACCTTCCCCAGGCAGCTTCGGCCCAGATGGCACCGGCCATCAGGGTGAAGGTCCAGAGGATGAAGCCGATGGCGTTCATCCTGTAGGCAAGCTGTTCGAGGCTCGCCGCCGTGGGTACCATCCGCATGCCCTCCGGCGAACCAGGCGTGGAAGTCTTCGCCCGCCGCTCCTTGAGCAATTGCAGAGTGGAGAGTGCGAAGGTGACGGTGAAGATGGCAGCCGAGAGCACGGCGACTGAAACGTGGATGATAAGCCAGTAGCTTTGCAGGGCCGGGATCAGCTGGGCGACGGGTGTGGCGAATACCATGGCACCGGCCATGAGCATGATCAGGACCAGGCCGGTGATGAATGTCCCGAGGAACCGCAGGTCCCGGAACAGCAGTGCCGTCAGGAAAACCGCCATCACCAACAATGCCCCGGTCGTGGTGAACTCATACATGTTTCCCCAGGGGACACGTCCTGCTGCCACGCCACGGGATACGACGCCCGCCGCGTGGACAACCAGACCGAGAACGCTGATGGCGACCGCGACCCGCGCCAACGGCCGACGCTGCCCCCCGTAACCCATGGCCTCATGCGATGGACTCCCAGCCGAGGAACCCATGCCGCCTGTGCCGCGGGTCCATTGAATCTCTCCCGGCGGACTTCCAGCCACGGATGCCGGCATCCGGGCAGGTTCCGCGACGGGTATGGGCATGGTGCGTGAACGCACGAAATCCAACGCATAGGCAATGAATGCGACGGTGTACGTGAGGGCGGCCAACAGCATGAATAGTTCGCTGTATTGGGCCAGGATCTGGTCTACCTTCATGGTTCTTCCTGCCTGTTTGTTGTGCTTCGGCGTTGCCAAAGCCCGGTCAGTTTGTTGCCGATTCTTGTCGCTTCCTTGGAGAGGCCAGAGTCTTCACCTCGGGCCAGCAGGCCGTACTCAACTACCGTGCCCCGCTCCCCGTGGGTGGCTGCACGGAACCAGATCCTGCGCCGGGGGACGATGAGGGTGATGATTAGCCCCAATAGGGCAAGTGAGGTGAAGACCAATGCCCCGATTTTTCCCGGGTCGTAGACCACATCGAGGGCTACATATCGCTTCAACCCATCGAAGGTGATGGAACCCTTGCCTTCCGGGAGTTCATAGCTCTGGTAGGCAGCCAGCACGATCCCGCCGGCCGGCTTGTCCCTGCCATTGAGCTGCGTTAGCCGTGAGGTGTCCAGCTGGTAGACGGACGTCGGGATCCCCACATCCAGCCCCAGGTCTCCGTAATAGGAATTGAGGTTCAGCTGCGGATTCATTGGATCGGGATCGGATCCAAATGCAACTCCCTTTTCGTCCACAACGGCGGTGGGCAGGAAGAAGCCGACAAACCCAAGCTGAAAGGGACGAGCATCCGGAGCTTTGATGACGATCGTTGAGTTGTACGTTCCGTCCGTGGCAATCGACGGGACAGGGCCCTGCAAAGCGACGTTTCCTTCGCCATCGCGCACCGTCACGACCGGTGCGTACCCATTGCCGATCAAGTAGACATTTGTCCCCCCGAAAGAGATGGGCTCGTTGACCTTCAGGGTTTCCTGGCGTGGAAGGGCTGCCGGGCTGTCGCGGACGGTCATATCGGCACTGAAGTCGATGGGGTTGCCGTAGTTGTCGGGATCCCTGTCGAAGACCACGTTGAAGTCATCAAGGGTCAAGGCGAATGGGGTCAACCAGGCGTTATCGAAATTCGTGCCGGGGTAGAAGGAGTCGTAGACGAGTTCGGTGTTGGTGAACCCCTCGTCTTCGACGAGGATCTTTTGTGCCCGGTATCCGAACATTCCCCCAACCGCAGTGGAGATGAGTACACCGATCAGGGCCGAATGGAACAAGAGGTTTCCGGCTTCCTTGATGTAGCCGCGTTCGGCGGCAACCGAGGGGCTCCCGGACTCGGATTCCAGGAGCCTGATCCGGTAGCCGCGTTCTCGCATGATGCGCGCAGCGTCGTCCACGGCGTGTTCCGGAGATATTTTTGTGCCAGGGGGAATGACGATGGTGCCGTGCTCGGGCAGCCGGGAGAGCCTGCGTGGCGTTTGCGGAGGGGACGAACGCAGCGCCTTCCAGTAGTGGAGGGCGCGTGGCACGACGCAACCGATCAGTGAGACGAAAAGCAGCAGGTAGATCGCAGAAAACCAAACGGAGGAATAGACATCAAACAACTGCAGCCCGTCCAACCACGGCCCTGTAGCAGGGTGGTCCTGGATGTACTGGTCCACGACAGCCGGATTCGCCGGACGCTGGGGAAAGAGCGATCCTGGCACTGCTGCTACGGCAAGGACGAGCAGCAGCTGCAGTGCCGTCTTCATGCTGGTCAACTGCCGCCAGGCCCAACGCAGCATCATCACAGGCCCCAGCGGCGGCGATGCCACGTCCTTTCGTTTCCGTCCGGATTTCTTCTGATCGGTGTCCGTCACCGGTCTTCCTCCAGGGCGTCTCGGATGAGGGCTGTCAGAACGCTCTTATCGGCAGTCCCGAGAATCCTCGCTGACACACGGCCTTGCTTGTCCAGGACCAAGGTCGTGGGTACGGCGTTGGCCGGCACGAAGTCTGTTAACGCCAGCAGAACCTTTCCGTCCTTGTCCGTTATGCTCGGATAATCTGTGCCGAAAGTGCGTTCAAAGGCGGCCGCTGTTGGCGCCTCGTCCCTGGTGTTTATTCCAAAGAACTGGACACCTTGGGGAGCGAATTGCCCGTGTAGTGCGGCGAGGTCCGGGGCTTCGGTCCTGCAGGGCGCGCAGGCCGCATACCAGACGTTCAGGACAGCGACCTGGCCCTTCCAATCCGATTCGCTGACCCTGGTGCCATCGAAGAGTTTGCCGGAGAGCTCGACGGGATCGCTTCTGCCAGCAAGGTCGAATTCGGCCACGGATCCGTCCCCGGCGACGTAGTTCGTCGTACCGGAGTTCGCCTGCTCGGTTAGTGGATCGGTAGCGGCACACCCGGAAAGCACGAGAGACACAAGTACGGTTGCCGCGAGAACCATCCGCTGACGATTGTGGAGGAATTGCATATTTGCTGCTTTCTAGGCCGAAACCAAATGGGCAAGGAAGGACCAAGCAAAGGGTTTCACGGGTCATTTGACGTAGGAGAAGACGCCCATCATGCCGCGTTCGGCGTGGTAGGCGTTGTGGCAGTGCATGAGCCACTGGCCGGGGTTGTCGGCGTCGAAGTACACGGTCAGGGTGTCTCCGGGGCGGACGATGACGGTGTCCTTGCGCGCCCCGACGTTGCCGACCTGGAAGGTGTGCCCGTGGATGTGCATCGGGTGCCACATCTCGGTCTCGTTCATGAACTTCACCTCCACGCGTTCCCCGGCGGTGATGTCGAAGGCGTTCTCGAAGGGCTTGCCCATGTCGTAGCGGTGTCCGTTGATGCCCCAGTCGTATTTCGCCATCCCACCGGTCAGGCGGACCTCGTGGCTCCGGTCTGCCGGCTTCGTGGCCAACATCACCGATGGATCCGCGGTCAGCTGTCCTCCGTCAACGACCCTGCCCGGCAGGTCCTGGGGGAGCTTGCCTGCTGCCGGTGGGGTTCCGCTGCCGGTGGAGACCAGCCCGTAGGTCATTTGGCCCTTGCCCTCAGCCAGGGCCAGCAGGGGCGTGTAGCCATCCTCCACGACCAGGATGGCGTCGATGCGCTCGCCCATCCCGAGCATGACGGCGTCGACGTCCTCGTGCTTGATCGGGAATCCGTCGGTGTGGGTCAGGGTCAGCTGTTGGCCGGGGGTGCCGATCCGGTAGGCGGTGTCCCCGGCGGCATTGATGATGCGCAGCCGGATGCGGTCCCCGGCTTTGGCCTTGAGCGTCTCCGGGTCGTCCGCGCCGCGGCCGTTGAAGAGGTGCAGGGGGTAGGCGATGTCCCCGGCATCCCCGCCGAGGAAGTCGCTGGTGGCACCCATGAGCGTGTTGCCCATCTTCATCGGGCCATCGCCGCCACCGTGGTCCATCCCGCCCATTCCACTCATGTCGCCCATCCCCTTCGAGACCTCTTTCAGGACCTCTTCGGGGGTGGCGGTGATCCCGTCGAGCCAGTCATCCAGGACGATGACCCAGTCCTTGTCGTAGTCCAGGGTTTCTTTCGGGTCCTCGATGACCAGGGCGCCGTAGAGGGCGCGTTCTCGTTGCATCTCCACGTGGGAGTGGTACCAGTAGGTGCCCGGGTGGGGGAGGGTGAACGTGTAGCCGTAGTCCTTCCCGGCGCCGATTCCCTTCTGGGTCAGGCCCGGGACTCCGTCGGCGTTGTTGCGCAGGGCCAGGCCGTGCCAGTGGATGGTGGTGGGTTCGTCGAGCTGGTTGTCGACGGTGACATCGAGCCGGTCCCCGGCCTTGCCGCGCAGCGTGGGAGCGACGAGGGAGTCGTTGTAGCCCCAGGTGGTGGCCTTCGTGCCGGCGATTTTGGGGGAGAAGGAGCGGGGGGCGAGCTTCTTGGTGATGGTCTTGCCGGTGGATGCCCGCTGGGCTTCGACCTGGGCGACCAGCGGGTCTGTGGGCAGGATCCGGGTCGGTGGTGCCGCAACCGGTTTGGTGGGGGCGCAGGCGGACAGGGCCGCGGCAGCTGCCGTCGCGACGGAGAGTCCCAGGAAGGTGCGGCGGTTCAAATGGTTGGCCATGGAGTAATCCTTTGAGTCGAAGTATGTTTTTTGCTAGACGGGTGTGGTGAAGGTGCCGGAGAGGTTCTGCAATTCATAGATCCACGCCGTCCACGTGCCGGTGACCATCAGCAGGCCGACCAGCACGAGCAGGGCTCCTCCGGCGATGTTGAAGGCGCGCATGTGCCGGCGGACGAAGCCCAGCGCCCGGCTCACCCGTTCGATGCCCAGTGCCACGAGCAGGAACGGGATGCCCAGTCCCAGGCAGTACAGGAATCCCAGCAGTGCGCCCCTGCCTGCCTGTCCGGTGCTGGTGCTCAAGGCCAGCACCGCGCTCAGGGTCGGGCCCATGCAGGGGGTCCAGCCCAGGCCGAAGACGATTCCCAATACCGGCGCGCCGGCGACCCCGGCCCGGGGCTTGAAGGAGGGCTTCACTGTTCGCTGCAGTGCCGGGAACAGCCCGATGAGCACCAGCCCCATGATGATGACGAATATCCCTAGGGCCCGGATGAGGAGGTCCTGCCAGCGCAGCAGCCAGCCGCCGATGAGCCCGAAGGCAGCACCGTAGAGGGTGAATACCAGCGCGAAGCCCAGGATGAACAGGCCGACGCCGGTGAGCATCCGCCGCCGGCTCCCCTGCCGTGATGAACCGGTGAGGCCCGAGACGTATCCCAGGTAGCCCGGCACCAGGGGCAGGATGCACGGGGAAAGGAATGAGACGACCCCTGCGGCCATGGCGAGTGGGGCGGCCACAATGAGGGCGCCGGATTGCACGGTCTCGGCGAAGAAGGCACCGATGCTCATCCCCGCCGCTCCCGGTTACGGGGGCTTCGACGGATCCTGCGTGCGCTATCCGAATCCGCGGCGGGTCCGGGAACGCGTGCCATGCCGGTCATGATTGGCCGCTCGGGGTCTTGAGGGCGGTGAACGTCTTGCCCTGGTCCGTGGAGACCTGGACGCCGGTTTCGGTGGCTATCCAGATCCGGGTGCCCTCCTGGTTGGTGTCGGTCACGTCGATCGACGCTATCTGGCCCATTCCTTCGGCGCCTTTGTGCCACTGCAGGCCCCCATCGGAACTGGTGTAGACGGTCCCGTCGGGCGTGGTCCCGGCTGCCTGGTTGCCGGAGATGGCCGTGAGCATCAACAGTGGGGCCCCCTTGACGGGGTTCCATGACTTGCCGTGGTCGTTTGAGCGCATCAGGCCCTCCTCGGTCGTGGCCATCGCCACGTGGCCGTCCGTGGCCGCCGCGAGGTGGTAGGCCGGCACCTGGTCCTCGGCCAGCTCCCAGGAGCTGCCTCCGGCGCTGGTGAGCAGCTGCCCGTCGAATCCGATGATGCCGTCGTGGGTGGCGGCCAGGGCATGGAAGTCCGACACCCCCGTGCGCGACAGGGGCGTCCAGCTGTTGCCGCCGTCGGTGGATTCGATCAACCCGACCGGATCGGGCAGGTCCACGCCGGGGCCGGGGTGGCCGGAGGCGTACATGGTCCCGTCGGCTGCGACAGTGAAACCCATGAGGTCGATGTCCGGGCCGATCCTGGTGGCCGGTTTCGTCGAAACGTCGTAGAGACCGTCATGGGTTGCCAACAGGGCTCTGCCCGATTCGGCGTCGACGTCCATGCCGTGGATGTGGCTGGCGGGGTAATCGGTGTTCGCCGCCGCGGGAACCGGGCCGTCCGGGTCCGCGGGGGCCGAGCAGGCCGAGAGCAGCAACGCGCCCGCGGCCAGGACGGCAGCGAAGACGGAGCCGCGGCGCGACGGGGTGGATTTGGGAAAGCGGGGGGACATGGGGTTCCTTCGGGGGGGGGCGGGCGCGCAGCCAGGGGACAGTATGGGGAAGCGGCGGCTAGAGGCCGGTGAGCAAATCCTGCATCTTCCTGATCTCGGCCTGCTGCGTCTTTTCGATCTGCCGGGCCAGGTTGATGGCCTGAGGGTTCTGGCCGTCGGAGATCTCGTCCTCGGCCATGCCGACGGCGCCCTTGTGGTGCCCAATCATTCCCTCCAGGAACATCCGGGAAGCCTCGGTGCCCTTCGCCGACTCCAGTTCCTTGAGCTGGTCGTCGGTCATCATGCCCTCCATGCCGTGGCCGCCCATGCCGGATTCGACGGGTTCGCCCCAGGCCTGGAGCCAGCCGGTCATCGTCTGGATCTGGGGACCCTGGGCGTCCTTGATGGTGGTGGCCAGGTCGGTGATTTCCGGGTCGATGTCGTCCTTGGCGAGCATGATCCCGCTCATCTCCACGGCCTGTTTGTGGTGGGGGATCATCATCTGCGCGAAAATCACATCCGCATTGTTGTGCTCGGCCGACACCGGGCTTCCGGTGGTCTGGGAAGCCGGCTGGGACGAGCTCGTGGCAGGAGCCGTGATCGGGGGGTTCTCGTTGCCGGCGCAACCGGCCAGGGTGATGGCTGTTGCCACGCCGAAGGCGGGGAGGAAGAGCTTGCGGTTCATGGTGGTTTGTCCTTCGTTTGTCCAGGTTCTCTGCAGGTCAACCAGCCGCTGGAGGGCGGCCGGCAGAATGTGGCCCGGGTGCCCGGGCGGGCACGGCAGGTCCACGCACCGGTTCCTAGGTGCGGCTGATGCAGAGTTGGGTCAACGAAGGGGTGGGAACGAGGCGCAATCCCCGCGAAACAAGCGGCGGGCCACGACGCAAGAGCGAACGCAGCAGCCCGTTGGCCGGTGGGACCAGGAAGACGAACAGGGCCAGGACGATCAACGACAGCACGCACATGCCCGCGGCCATGTCGCCGGCCTCCCCGGAGCCGGCACACCCCGGCATCGGGAAACCCCCGTCGCCCGGCGCATGTGCCGTCGAGAGCGAGGGCAGGGAAGGGAAGGCCGCCGTGTCCGCAGCCTGATGGGCATGCGCGGGTGCGCTGGCGGAGGATGTGGCGGTAGGACCTTGGGGGCCTCCGATCCACAGGTGCATGCCGATGATGCCGGCCAGGACCGCGCCGAGGCAGAGCAGGAGCAGGACGGCGCGAGGGCGGGACCCGCCCAGACCCTTTACTCCTGATACCAACACACCGGTCATTCTACCGGCCTTCCATGAGCATGCCGGCGGACGGATGACAATGGCCGTTCTGCTGGCACCCCGTTACATTTGAAGGACCCCGATAAACTGGGTTTGGTCGCCAGGTTCGGTATGACTGTCCTGCCCTGTCACTCATGATCCGGGGGGTGTTGTCGCCGGGCCTGGAGACACGCGTTGACCGCTGATAGGGACATGGCCCGGAAGCCAGAATCCGTGGTCTCTTCGTAACGTGGGTGTGGCATCGAGTGTCGTGACAGGCGGCCAACCGCACGGTGCAAAGGAGCGCCACCATGAACAACCAAATCGACGTGTTCTGCGGACTCGACGTCGGCAAGTCAGGGCATCACGCAACAGCCCTGGACCGGGACGGCGACCGACTTTTCGACCACCCGTTGCCCCAGGACGAGGCAAAACTGCGGGAGGTCTTCACCGGGCTCCAGTCCCATGGGACGGTGCTGGTCATCGTGGACCAGCCCAACACCATCGGGGCCCTGCCCATCGCGGTAGCCCGCGACGCCGGCTGTGAAGTCGCCTACCTACCCGGACTCGCAATGCGAAAAGCAGCGGACCTCTATGCGGGAAAGGCCAAAACGGATTCCCGGGACGCCTTCATCATCGCCGACACCGCCCGCTCGATGCCCCATACCCTGCGCCAGGTGGACCGCGACAGCGAGGTCCTCTCCGCGCTGAAGGTCCTCGCCGGCTTCGATGCCGACCTGACCCACGAATGCACCAGGGCAATCAACCGGCTGCGCGGCCTGCTGCTGCAGATCTTCCCCGCCCTGGAAAGGGTCTTCCCCGAAACAAGGATCACCCGCCCCCTCGTGCTGGAGCTGTTCATCCACTACGGCGGCCCTACCGGGCTGCGGGCCGCGGGCAAGGGCAACGTGCTGCGCTTTGCCCGCAACCATTCACGCAAGGACCCCTCCGGACTCATCGAGGAGATCTTCACCGCCCTGTCGGAGCAGACGGTGACCGTCGCCGGCACCGCAGCGGTGGAAATCGTTGTCCCGCGGGTGGCCGCCCAGATCAAGGAACTCAAGGCCCAACGGGCGATCCTGGCCACCGAAGTCGAGAAGCTGGTCGATGACTTCCCTCTTTCCAAGGTCTTGATCTCCATGCCAGGAGTCGGCATCAAGACCGCGGCAACAGTGCTCCTGGCCATCGGAGACGGCTCCGGGTTCAAGGACGCCGCCCATCTGGCCGCCTACGCCGGAATCGCCCCGACCTCCAGGTATTCCGGCACCTCCATCCATGGGGAACACCCCTCGAGGTCAGGGAACAAGGCGTTGAAGAATGCCCTGTTCCGCTCGGCCTGGGTGGCCAGCTGCCACGACCCGATCTCCATCGCCTACTACCAGCGCAAACGCGCCGAGGGGAAGAAGCACAACGCAGCCATCATGTGCCTGGCACGACGCCGCTGCGATGTGCTCTACTCAATGATCAAGAACGGCACCCGCTGACGGGGCGTCGATGAAGACCATGTATCCGCAGATGGCGCGGGAGTAGTCATCCATCACGGTGGTCAGCCAGGGCCGGTCGGGTTTCCCATCAGCCCCGACGATGAGGATGTCGAGCTCGGTGTGGTCTGACTGCCATGTCTGGTTCGGATGTTCCGCGCGGCGGCGGAAGACCAGCTCGTGCTTGTCCCGATACGACGCGGGCCCCTTAAGCGCCAGCGTGACCATGGCCGGATCGAGGGCCTGCACGATCTGCCGGACAGTTGCATAGCTCGGCGCCGGCAGCTCGCACTGTTGCGCATCGGTGGCGGCAAGGCGATGCAACGCGGAGATGCCTGGGCGTGGCCGGGTGAGTGCCAAACGTTCAATGAACGCGACCGTCTCGCTCGACGTTCGGCGGACGCCCTTGTCGGTGCGTGGGTTGGGTTCGAGGGCCGAGACGCCGCCTTGCCGGTAGAGCCGGTTCCAACGTTGCAGTGCCCGGACGGAGATTCCGGTCTCCCGGGCAAGGACAGCGAGCGGGATCTGGTCCTCGACATGAAGCCGAAGAATACGCCACCGCTCCGCCGCGTCCACGAGACACCTACACGGTCGTGCCCTCGCGAGCGGCGACGGCCTGCTGGTGACGATACAGGGTGGCCCGGCTCCACCCGACGAGTTTCGCCGCGTCCTCCGCGGTGCGGCCCTTCGCCCTCGCCTCGGCGACGAGCTTGAGCTTGTCGGCGACCACGACGGGATCCGATAAGGGACGACCGAACCGGGTTCCGCCATTCCGGGCGGCCGTGATCCCGGCGTTCACTCGTTCGGTGATCAGCTCGCGTTCGTATTCGGCCAACGTGGCGAGCATGTTCAGCATCAACCGGCCCGAGGTCGTCGATGGATCGATGCCGTCCGAGATGCTCTTCACCTGCACGTCCTGCTCCCGGAGGAGCTTGACCGTGTTGAGTACGTCGATCAGGGACCGCCCGAGCCGGTCAACCCGCCACACCACGACTGTGTCACCGGACTGGGCGTACTCGAGCAGCTTCTTCATCCCGGGGCGCGAGATCGCGGTCCGGCTGCCTGATGTGACATCGGCAAAAATGTCCCGCTCCTGCACGCCGGATTTAACGAGGGCATCGACCTGCAGCCTCGCGTCCTGGCTCCTGGTGCTGACCCGTGTATACCCGAGATGCCTCACCAGGCCATTCTGCCCCAAAAACTGCTAGACGCGGAGGAGTGGAGACACTTTATGGCAAGACATGTTTCCGAGACAGAACGCAACCGGCAATTGCGCCAATTTACCCCAGGGCTCGAGACAGGCCAGGCATGTCTTGGAAAGCTGTAGGTTATGAGACACCCCTAGGTTCAGTGTGTGCTGTATAGTTCAGCAGATGCTGACTATTCCCTCTCGTTTAGACGTAATGAACCGGTTGGGCCGGGCGATGGCCGACCCGACCCGGTCGCGGATCCTGCTGACGCTGCTTCAGGGTCCGGCCTACCCGGCCGATTTGGCCCGGGATCTGGAGTTGTCGCGCTCGAACGTGTCGAACCATCTCGCGTGCTTGCGGGACTGCGGGATCGCGGTCGCCGTGTCCGAGGGCCGGCAGACTCGGTATGAGATTACCGATCTGCACTTGGCGCAGGCGCTGACCGCGCTGTTCGATATCACCCTGGCGGTGGATGAGAGCGCCCCATGCCTGGACCCTGCATGCTCGGTGCCCGGCTGCGGCCACCCGGGGGTGGGGGCGTGATCTTGTCCTCAATCCTGCAGGCAATCGGCCTGTTCTTGGTTACCAACATTGACGACATCATCGTGCTCTCGCTGTTCTTCGCTCGCGGCGCGGACCAGCGCGGGACCACCGCCCGGATCCTGGTCGGCCAGTACCTGGGGTTCGTCGCCATCTTGGGCGCGGCCGTGCTCGTCTCGCTGGGGGCGGGAGCGTTCTTACCCCCGGAGGTCATCCCGTACTTCGGGCTTATCCCGCTGGGTCTGGGGCTGTGGGCCGCGTGGCAGGCCTGGCGCGGGGGCGACGATGACGACGATGAGGCCAAGATCGAAGGCAAGAAGGTCGCCGCCTGGACCGTGGCCGGGGTGACCTTCGCCAACGGCGGGGACAACATCGGCGTCTACGTCCCGGTCTTCCTCAGCGTCGGCCCCGGCGCCGTGGTCGCCTACTGCGTCGTGTTCCTGGCGCTGGTCGCCGTACTGGTAGCCCTGGCCAGGTTCGTCGCCACCCGCCAGCCCATCGCCGAGGTGCTGGAGCGCTGGGAGCACATCCTGTTCCCCATTGTGCTGATTGGCCTGGGCATCTTCATTTTGGTCAGCGGCGGGGCCTTCGGCCTCTGACCGCGCCGGCCACGCGGTGAAGGTTCCGGCCAGGTTCTGCAGCTGGTACACCCAGAGCCCGGAGACTATGAGGCCCCGGCGAGTGTGAGGACCCACTAGCATCGACGCGTCTGGGTGGACAGCATGCACCGCCATTTATCCCTGAAGAAAAGCCACCATCTATCTCACAAAGTCACACAGCAACTACGCGGATCACGACAGCGGGCTTCTGCAGCACGGAGATCGACCCTCTTGCGGGACGTCTCCAAACGCCCCTCTCTTTCGGGACGTCGGCGGCTCAGTTCACCACCGATGCCTGCGCGCATGCATCGGTGGTTAATCGCCGTCCCGGGAAGGAGCGGCGCGAAGCGTGCCGAGTGCATACAGAACAACGCCCGCAGTGACAAACACATCGGCCAGATTGAAGGTGGCGAACCACCCGGTGTGTAGGTAGTCCACGACACCGCGCCCATCGAGCCGGTCAATGAAGTTGCCGACCGCTCCGCCGAGCATCAGGGTTGCACCCGTTCGGGAGATCCGGCCCATGGAAGGCGCGGAAGATACCGCATACCAGGTCAGCGCGACGATTATCAGTCCGGTGACCGTGATAATGACCCAGGCGGGCAGGTCCGCGCCTACACTGAACGCGACCCCGGTGTTGTAGAGCAGTCGGAAATTGATCAACCCCAGGTCGGTCGTTGCACCGTTGGAAAGCACGGCCTCGGCCAAGACCTTGATGCCCAGGTCGGCGGCGACCAGCACGGCAGCGCCTAGGAGCATCGCGGTCCTGACGGTACGCGCGGTTCGGTCCCGGCTCTCGGGGAGTGCTTCTGGTTGGCCGCTCATGCGGCTGGCTCCAGGGACGGCACCTGCTGCGAGTTTTTTAGTGCGGCCTCGCCGCTGATCCGGCCGGCTCGGACCCCGTTGGCGATCACGACGATTTCCGCCAGTTCGTGGATGAGCACCACAGCGGCCAGCCCGAGCACCCCGAAGAGGGCCAAGGGGATCAGCACGGCAATCAGCAGCAAGGACAGGCCCACGTTCTGGAGCATGATGCGCCGGGTGTTGCGCGCGTGGTCCAGGACCTGGGGCAGGTGGTGCAGGTCCTCGCCCATCAGCGCAATGTCGGCGGTTTCGATGGCCACGTCGGTGCCCATGGCTCCCATGGCGATGCCCGTGTCGGCGGTGGCCAGGGCGGGAGCGTCGTTGACACCGTCCCCGACCATCGCGGTGGGCTGCCGTGTTTGGAGCGTGCGGACGATCTCCGCCTTGTTCTCGGGGCGCAGGTCCGCGTGGACCTCGGTGATGCCAGCGGTCTTGGCCAGGGCAGTTGCGGTGATCACGTTGTCCCCGGTGAGCATGGCCGTGGTGTAGCCGGATGCCGTGAGCCTGGCGATGACCTCGCGGGCTTCGGGGCGCAGTTCGTCGCGGACCCCGATGGCGCCGATGACCTGTCCGTCGTCCTCGATGAGCACGGCCGTGGCTCCGGCGTGCTGCATCCGCTCGATGTCAGGGGCCAAGGCACCGGCAACGATCCATCCTGGACGGCCGAGCCGGACACGCCTGCCATCGAGCCGCCCCTCCAGGCCGGCCCCGGGAACCGTGTCCACGTCGGTCACCGATGCCCGCTCGGGGGTGGATGCGAGGATGGCGCGGGCCAGCGGGTGTTCGCTGCGGCCTTCCAGGCCGGCCGCCAGGGCAAGCACCCGTTCCCGGGTGGCGGGGGCGGTGCCCACGACCTCGATCACGGAGGGTTTGTTTTGGGTCAGGGTTCCGGTCTTGTCCAGGGCGATGGTGCGGATCTTGCCAAGGGTTTCCAGTGCCCCGCCGCCCTTGATGAGTACCCCGATCCGGCTGGCGGCCCCGACGGAGGCCACCACGGTGACGGGCACGGAGATGGCCAGCGCGCAGGGCGATGCGGCCACCAAGACGACCAGGGCGCGTTCGAACCACAGGGCCGGTTCCCCGACGATGAAGCCGAAGACGATGATCAGGGCGGCGGCGATCAGGATGCCGGGGACCAGTTTCCTGGCGATGGAGTCGGCCAGTCGCTGGCCCGGTCCCTTGCGGGATTGTTCGGCCTCGACGATGTGCACGATCTTGGCCAGTGAGTTGTTCTCGGCGGTGCTGGTGACTTCCACTTCCAGCGGGCCGGTGCCGTTGATGGAACCGGCGTAGACCTCGGCGCCTGGGCCGACCTCTACGGGGACGGATTCGCCGGTGAGCGCAGAGGTATCCAGAGAGGTGCGTCCGGTGACCACCCTCCCGTCGGTGGCCAGGCGTTCCCCGGGCCGGACGACCATGAGGTCCCCGGCGACCAGGGCGGAGGGGTCCACCGTCGTCTCGGTTCCGTTGCGTAGGACCCTTGCCTCGGCCGGCACCAGATCCAGCAGCGCCCGCAGGCCCCGCCGGGTTTTCGCCAGTGAGTATTCCTCAAGCCCCTCCGAAATTGCGTACAGGAAGGCCAACATCGCGGCTTCCTCGAACTGGCCCAGGGCCACCGCACCCACGGCGGCGATCGTCATCAGCGTACCGACGCCGATCTTTCCCTTGGCCAGGCGTCGGAGCGTGGAGGGAACGAACGTCCAGGAAGCAACCAGCAGCGCACCGATTTCCAGGGGAAGCGTCAGCATCCGGGATCCACCGGCCAGCGAGGCGATCCACCCCGCCAACAGCAACGCACCGGCCACAGCGGCCGCCCGGACCTCGGTTACCTGCCAAAAACCCAGGGCCTCTTCGGCTTCACCGGTTTCTGCTGTCTCATCGCTGCATCCGCAGGCGTCACTCATCGGGCGTTCTCCTCTTCAACCATCGGGAAGGTGGTGCTTTCGAGGCCGTAATTCGGGCAGAGGCTCACCTCGTTGCCGGTGGCGGCAAGCAGGATCTCGGCCTGGGCGAGCATGTCCATCAACTCCGGGCGGGACAGCGAGTAGTACACGCTGCGGCCCTGGGAACGGCCCTCAACCAGACCGCACTCACGTAGGCAGGCTACGTGCATCGAGGTCGTGGACTGGGGAAGACCCAGTTCGCGGGTGAGGTCGCCGACACGCACCTCGCCGCTGGCCATCCGCTTGAGGATCTTTAGTCGGATCGGGTCACCGAGGGAACGGAACAAGGCGGCCGCGGGGTCCAGCCCGCAAGCGTCCGCCGGAGCATCTTGATTGATCAGCATCTAATGATGATATCTCAATTTTCTGATCATTGATTCAATCGCCAAGCCTTAGGGAAGCCCAGTGTTCGCCTCGAAAGGTCGTGAACTCTTTTGTGCAGCCCACCCCTTGATGGGGGGATTTCGAAAATGACAGTCACAGTCAGGGTTTCGCCCACGGGCGCAACCGGCGTTGCCATTTAGGGAAGTGAATTAACCGCCATTTATCGTCACGATTCACACGATAGGGAGCGCTGCAGAGCCGGCTTTTGGGGTATCGCAGGAAACGATCGTTTGCTGGGACAGGTATCCATCCCGCGGGAGGATCAGCGAGTACGCGAGCCGTCACCTTGCGGGCCAGTGCACCGGCTTAGCTATGAAGCAGCTGGAAGTTTGGTCGACACCGTTCGGGGGGACGTATCGGGGCGTTATCGGCGGTTGCCGCCCCTACTGTTCCGGTCCACTACCCAGTCACGTGTCTCGGTGCGTCTGCTAGGCGGTTTGCGGGCGTGCTTCCGTGTTCTTCTTAGCGATCTTCTTGGCTATCGCTGCTGGCATGTGCGGGCTGGTCAGGGTGCCGAATCGTGGAGCGGCGTGCACGACCTCGAATGATCCGCCGCCCGTCCAAGACACCTGTGAGCTAATGCCACCGTGGTCGGTGCCATCGACGACCGCTTCTAGGCGGGGTAGTGTGAAATCGAGGACTGTTTGGGTGATGCGCTCGACGGCGACCCATCGCCTACGCATCTTGTGGGCAGCGGCTGCCGTCGTTCCGGATCCAGCGAAGAGATCCAGGACCAAGTCCCCCGTATTGCTCGCGATATGAATAATCCGCTCCAGCAGCTCTTCCGGTTTGGGAGTATCGAATACCTCAATGTCTGGAAATAGCTCCAGCAGATGGCGTTTGGCATCATCATTGGTTCCGACATCCGCCGAGCCCCAAACTGTGAACGGCACGAGGCCTCGAAGTTGGTGGGCAAATAGCTTCAGCCGGGGCGATCCGCTGCCGTTCTTTGGAAACCAGACCCGGTCGTCCGCCATCAGGCTTTCAAACGTGGGTTCCGTTGCGTACCAGCTACGCCCACGAGGTGGGCGCAACACAACACCGGTAGGGGTGACGATGTCATACTGCTGGGCCTTGCGATATCCGGGCGCCGTAAACGGGGCATCTGTCCAGGGCCCGCGCGGATCGTTGTCACGATTTCGCAGGGCCGCTTCATCCTTGGATAACAAGTTTCGAGACGTTTTCCATGATCGTGGTCCGCTCGGGGCATAGACCAGGATCGTGTCGTGGTTAGACGAGAACGCTGCCCGGCTATCGCGGGTCGTTTTCTTCTGCCAGATGATCGAGGCCACGAAGGCCTTCTCTCCCAATACCTCGTCCATGATCATCCGGGCCCGATGCACCTCTGAGTCGTCAAGGTGCACCCAGATGCTTGCATCCTCGGCAAGGTGAGGTATTAGCGCGGCAAGTCGGTCTCGCAACATGGAAAGCCACATGGGCCGTTGCATGCTGTCGTTGTACTGTCGAAAGTTTACCTGCGTATTGAACGGCGGATCGATGTAAACCAGCCGGATCCCGTCCACCAAGGCATCCGTGTCCCTCGCCAGGCCTTCCAGCGCGTCCAGTCCATCGCCAATGACTAGAATGTTTGAACGATGGTCTGTACCGGGGGAGGTTAACGGCGTGAATTTGAGTGGCTTTTGGAGTCGTTCATCCGTCGGCTTGAGCCATTCGTACCCCGTTAGTCCGGACGCCCTGAGCGTGAGGTCCTTATTCGGCCACACCATCTCGACGACGTCACTCATGCTTTTTCACCTCGTGAATAGGGAGGCGTTCCCTATCTATCGGGGGTCGCCGGTTTCATTCAATATGTTCACTATGATCTCATGAGCCACCGACATTCGATGGCACGATGCGGTGGAGGCCCACAATTATCGACACGCTGAACCCCACTCACGCGGACGAAGGTTCTCCTCCCGCCGTAGCGAGGGCTAAAAAGCCGTTCCTCAAATGGGTTGGAGGCAAAACACGGCTTCTGCCGCGGATTCTTCCTCATGTACCGGCGAGCTTCGAGAACTATCACGAGCCTTTCCTTGGCGGCGGGGCCATGTTCTTTGCGATCCAGGATCGGATTCGAGACCGGGCCTATCTAACGGATCTCAACGAAGAGCTCGTCAACGCCTGGATCGCCGTGCGCTCCCACCAGGACGAACTCCGGCCGCTTCTGGACTGGTACAAGGAAAACGACTCGAAGGAGTTCTACTACGAGGTGCGGGCCACTGCACCCGGGGGCCTCGTGGCGCGGGCCGCCCGCTTAATCTACCTCAACCAGACGTCCTGGAATGGGCTGTGGCGCACGAACTCCAAGACTGGCGCCATGAACGTGCCGTGGGGAGACCGACCGTTTCGCGGACTCACCAAGGAAATTTTTGAGGGCCTCAGCTACAGTCTTTCCAACACTGATGTTTTTTTCGGAGACTTCCGGGAAGCTTGCGCACGCGTAAACCCGGGGGACTTCGTCTACCTGGACCCTCCGTATTTGCCCGTGTGGTCGAACGCGGATGAGAAGGAACCCACCTCTAAGTTCAACAAATACACCTCCAAGGTGTTCGGGGTGGTGGACCTCGAGGAACTCGCTGATATCTGCGCAGACTTTACCGCGCGTGGCGTCCAGTGGGTCATGTCCAACCGGGACAACGAGGGCGTCCGGGCTCTCTTCCCGAACGCGGAAATAATCGGTTTCACCACGAACCGTTCCGTAGCTGCACAAAGCAAGAGGGCCGTCGAAGCACGCCGCTCTCCAGAGACCATCATCATCGGAAGGTAGAGAACCTTGGGGGCACAACCGGTGGAGGCCGTCTGGGTCTGGTACTTCGGCAAGTCAGTGCAGAAGGCGACTTATGGGCGTTTCGAAGATGGCTTCACTAAGGACTACCTGCAGGTTTCCGGCGACTGCCGGGCCCTCATGGAGGAGGTTTTCCGAGCAGACGAAGGTGAAGAGAGAACCAACCTCACTTACCGGTGGCCCGGCGGAGAAGCAGGAGGGTTCGTCAAGCACTCAGCCGACCGGCATCACCTCAGCTGGGGGACCATCGACGGAGCGCCTCTGCCGTGGAAACTGTCATTGGATCCCTCTGCTGACGGCCCGGGAACAATCCCGGGTGACCCTAGGGGAACCAATGCTGCCGAAGCGAATGTGCAATTGGAGGCCCTGACGGCCAAGGGCATTACCGCCTACTTGGTGGCGGTTAAGCTCCACGGGGAAGCCGACGTGCTTCACATACGTGCCTATATCGAAAACCCAACGCCGGACTTGGCCTTTGCGGATACGGCCGTTTTGCCGCGCGCAGTGCAAGCAGTGGTGGCAAAGGCAACGCCCAGGAGTCTTTGCGCGTCGCTTTCACTGGAAGGCGGAGGTGCAGCTCTCACCCCCGAAGTCGCCAAGGTCATCGAAAAATTCGAGGACAACCCGAACTTGCTATTCGTGGGCCCGCCCGGAACCGGCAAGACCGTACTCCTTGAACAGCTGACGAACTACATCGAGAACCCCGGGCACGGCATTCAGTTCGACCCCACCAAAAACCATGATGCCTGGTCCGAGACATCCGAAACTCGATCCCCCGGTAAGACGCGCACTGTCGTCCTCCACCCGAGCTACTCCTACGACAACCTTGTCCTCGGTTTGATGCCTGTCCCGGCACCAAATGGTGTAGAGGTGAAAGTGGCAACCGGGCCACTCGTTAACCTCGCACACTATGCATCCGCCGGGTCAAACCGGGCCATTCTCGTTTTGGACGAATTCAATCGGGGGAACGCCGCCGCAATCCTTGGGGATGTCCTCGCACTACTCGACAGGGACAAACGTGGAACGGCGTTCCTGGATTTGCCCTACGGCGACCTAGATATCGAGGTGCCGCCAGAATTCGCTGCAAATGGGTCGACGCGGATCGAGCCGCGATTCACCCTGCCGCCGAACCTATGGATCGCCGCGGCCATGAATAGCAGTGACCGGTCGGTCGCACCCCTAGATGCAGCGTTGCGCCGTCGGTTTTCGATCATCGAAATGCCACCAGACTACGAGGCCCTTGGCAACCGCATCGGAGCCGACACCGCTGTTGACCTCTCAGCGCCATGGGACGAGTGGACCCCCGGGGCGGTCGGCCAGCTCGCTCTCACGGTCCTCCGGGAACTGAATAGTCGAATCGACGCGGTACTGGGACAAGATTTCCGCTTGGGCCACAGCAACTTCTGGCACGTTTCCGGTTCTACGCCCACGGAGGCCTTGCGCTCGCTCGCCTTAGCCTGGGATCGACGAGTGACGCAGGCGCTGCGTTTGTCGTTGCAGGATAACGACGACCTACTCGGAGCCATCCTGATGGCCGGAACTTCGGACGGCGCCGTTGCGGTGAATACGAGGCGCATCGCTTGGTGGAAAGCCGGCGACGAGAAACTTGGCGCATATGCCACTCCGCGTCTGCACTTCAACGAACTGGCCACCCTGGAGACGCGAGAGCTCCACAAGGAGCTTGTTCGCCTCGCGGGAATTTGATGACCCGCCCTCCTTTCAGAGAGCATGAGCCCACGGTCGTAAGCGCTGAGGAGGCCGCCTCCATTACCGAGGCTGTGAGCCTCCTCAGGGCGGAACTCCGCCCAGCGTTCAGCCAGCTCCATGCGCAGGGCAACAGCATAGAGTTCCGCAATCTGATCGGGGCCGTAAGGTTGGGCACCGGTGAAGTCGTACAAGTGGAGCCGAAGGTAGCTACCGACAGCTCGTGGACGGAAGCCGTCGTTCAACTGCTTGACCACAACACGCGGATATCCGTCACTGGTTCGCAGCGCTCGAAGCAATCCCCGCGCAGAAACGACCTATCGACCGCCATAGCCTTCGAGTATGCACGCCGCCTCGAGCGAGCTCTCGCGCAAGAGGGGCCTATCCAGATCTATGAGCGTGAACATCTGAACTCGCGACGCCTTGGCGGACATCTGAATATTGGCAAGTGGATCAGGGGTGCCTTACTTGATCCCACCGTATTCCCCATCGGAAGGGACTACCTCACGGTCTCAAACGATTTCACCCGCGGATTGTCGATGGTCGCGGGCCACTTCCGGCGTGCCTCCCATAACGGGAACCTCGCCGCGCGTCTGCGCCACCTCGAGTCGGCGGTTAGTCCCGGACAACCCATGCCCTCCTACGTCAACCCCGCGGTTGCGAGCCGAACCCTTCCACCGCAATGGGCCAAGTACCGACCTGCATGGGATATCGCAGCGGCCGTCCTCAGAAACCGTTCGGTCATCGGGGACCCGGGCCACGCCCTTGGATTGGAAGTCGCGGTCGAACCATGGGGCCTGCTTGAGACTCTCCTAGGCAGGACGCTCGAGGCTGTGGCGCGTACACCAGGCCTGGGAATCGAAGTGGTGCCCAAGCAGAAGAGCCCGCTTCTGCTAATCGCAGATCGCCCGGCGGCCGGGGTGATTCCGGACGGCGCGTTGAAGCGCAAAGGCGTCGTTGTGGCAACGTTTGAGGCGAAGTACACTCGACCCAAGAAAGTGCCGGATGAAAAACACATCTACCAGGCGCTAAGTACAGCGGCTGCCCTCCATTCACCGTTGTCAGTGATCGCCTATCCGGGCGACCAACCCATCACAAGATTCCAGGTGGCAGGCTTCAAAGGAACCCCGGTCCAGCTCGTGACTATAGGGCTGGATATGTACAGCTATAGCCGCGGCCATGGGGACGAGGAACGAGCGGAGCTCATCAGACAGATTCTCGCGGCCCAAGCGGCAGTTGAGTAGCTCGCTGCACAGGAAGCCGGCCGTCTGACTTCGGCGGCCGGTCCTTGAACTGTGCGCGAGGGGGGACTTGAACCCCCACGCCCTTGCGGGCACTGGCACCTGAAGCCAGCGCGTCTGCCAATTCCGCCACTCGCGCATTGTCGACCCGGGGTTTCCACCGGGCAGCCGACTCAGTCTAGTCGAGCCGTGAGGGATGAAGACACCGAGCCGCATTCAGGAAGGTGTGGCATGCCGCATTCCAAGGAGCGGCTACTAATATTCGTTTGGCCTGTCGTCGATCATCTCGGGACCATAAATTCGTACTAAAAATAAAGGCAAGAGCGCAGCCTTGAGTTCACGTCCGAGTTGGTCCGGAGCCCAGAATTTCAGAAGAAGATCAATTTAGGGAAGGCCCTGTGAAGATTCGCAAGACTTCCCTCCATTTGTCGGCGTCCCATGCAAGACGAACCTGCAAATATTACCCGCTCTCAGTCGGGAGAGTCCTGTTCTCTACTTGCCGTGTATGCGGCAGTGGCTTCATCGCGAGCTTTAGCGAGCCGGGTTCCGATTTCGTCGTTCCAGGGGCCTACTCCCTTATTGGCATGTTGCCATGCGAAATAGGCGTCTTCTGCTTCCTGGGATGCCTTCATAAGGTCGGAAGAATTCACGAAATGCCTTTCATTCGTGCGCAGGTCCTCAGCGCATTTTGGGAACTGTAGCCTAGGGCGGGCAAACGGTGCAATATCGACCGTTTTTGGCACTAATAGTTGTGGAACGACAGCAGCATCGAAAAATAGTCTCACAAACCAAGTACGAAACATGTATCCTCGATTCAAGGACCGAAACGGTTTTTGGACCCATCGAGGGGGAGTGGCATGGAAAGACCGGAACGCCTGGAAGGCGTGGAGGAACCAATCATGGTCCCCGAAGGCGTGTCCCTGGGGTACGCGCGGGTCTCCACTGCCGAGCAGAGTCTGGAGAGCCAACGCCAGCAGCTGGTGGCAGCGGGCTGTTATGACGTGTACGCGGACCAGGGCAAGTCCGGGGCGACGATGACCCGCCCGCAGCTAGATGCCTGCCTACGCGCCCTGCAGCCCGGGAACACGTTGGTGGTCACCAAGTTGGACCGGTTGGGCCGCACTGTACGAGGCCTCGTGGAGTTGCTGGACTCGCTCAAGGAGCGGGGCGTGGCCTTCCGATCCCTGTCCGAGGGAATCGACACCACGACCCCGCAGGGCCGGCTGATGTTCAACATCGTCGCCTCCGTAGCAGAGATGGAGCGTGAGTTGATCCGCGAACGCACCATGGCCGGCCTCGCGGTGGCCACAGGCAAGGGAGGCCGGCCCCCGCGCCTGCAACCCCATGACGTGGCCGAGGCCCGGAGGCTGCGGGAGCAAGAGAAGTGGACGTTGGTGCGCATCGCCAAGAAGCTGAAGGTCAGCCGCACCACCGTCATCCGGGCGCTTCGCCAGGATGGGCTGGGCGGCGCTGGATACGCTGGGGCTGAACCAGTCTCAACTTCCGGGGAGCCAACCAGTGGCCAGAGCGCGCAAAAGAAACCAGATCGACGGCCAGGTATCCCTGGATGATTTCCTCTTTCCAGAACCCGAGGAGGTTCGCAATGAACACATACGGCAAGTTCGCGCAGGACACGTGGAAGGTGCTGGCCCCGAGCCGGTACGCGCTGATCCCGGACTCGGAGGCATGGTTCACGGACCTGGGGAAGCAGGCCGAGACGGCGGTGATCGACCTGATGATGCAGCTGGAGGGCCCGGACATCAAGGGCGAGACTTACCTGGAGAAGGTGGGCCGGATCAACGCGGCGAAGCGGCAGGCCGAGGAGATCATTCGCGCCGAGATGCTGACCCCGGACGCGGAGGACCAGGAAGAGGAGCCCGAGGACGAGGAGGAGACCTCGATGGGCGCCTACCTGGAGTACATGCACGAAGTGAACGTGTTGCACCGGGAAGCCCTGGAAGACCTGCACCAGGAGGAAATGGAACGGGACATGAAGCGGTAGCCGCTGGGCAACGTTTCATTCCCTCCAGCCAGGAGTCCCTGGCACCGTCTGGTGCCCGTGCCCGTTTCCGGGCGAACCTGGAGGCGCTGCGCACACTGCGCCAGCTCCAGGGAGACGACCGCTCCGCTACGGATGCCGAGCGGTCGGTGCTCGCCCGCTGGGGCAGCTGGGGCGCGGTGGGCGTCGCGGAGGTCTTCGATGAACAACGTGCCGAGTTCTCCGCCGACCGGGACGAGCTGCGCGCGCTGCTCACCGAGGCCGAGTACGATGCGGCCAGCCGCACGACCCTGAACGCCCACTACACAGACCCGGCACTGGCTGCCGAAATCTGGCAGACCCTGAACAGCCTCGGCTTCGAGGGCGGGCAGGTCCTGGAACCCGGCTCCGGCGCAGGGACGTTCATAGGCCTGGCGCCCGAGGGAACCCGGATGACCGGGGTGGAGCTGGACCCGGTCACCGCCGGAATCTCCCAGGCCCTGTATCCCGAGGCCATCGTCCGCACCGAATCCTTCGCCGACTCCGGATTCGGCGGAGCCAGGTTCGATGCGACCATCGGCAATGTGCCCTTCGGGCGGAACGTCTTACACGATACGACCCACAACCAGGGCCGGCACTCGATGCACAACCACTTCATCATCAAGTCCCTGGACCTGACCCGCCCGGGCGGGCTGGTCGGGGTGGTGTCCTCGGCCTTCACCCTGGACGCGCAGAATCCGTCGGCCCGCCGTGAGATGTTCGAAAGCGCCGACCTGCTCGGAGCTGTCCGCCTGCCCAACGGTGCCCATCGCCGCGCAGCCGGCACCGATGCCCTGACCGATGTGCTGGTCTTCCGCCGTCGCCTGCCCGGTGAGGAACCGGGGGACCGGTCCTGGCTGGACACCACACCGCTGGCAGCCGAGGTCGGTGGTGGGGCCAGGATCAACGATTACTTCACCCAGAACCCGGAGAAGGTGCTGGGGCGCATCGAGGTCGCCCCGGGACGGTTCGGCAGCGCCACGCTGAATGTGCGGGCCGAGGACCTGCAGGCGGTTCCCGCGCAGCTTCACGAGCAGTTGCAGGGTATCGCCGCCGAGGCCGTGGCCGCTGGCCGGGGCATTGGAGTGGACGAGCGATCCCCGGAGGTCCGGGCGGCAGCGGCCCTGCCGCAGGCCCCGGCGACCGAGCAGGCCGGGCACATCGCCACCCTGCAGGACGGGACCTTCACCCAGGTCAACCTCGACCGCGTGGTTGCCCCCCTGGAGGTGAAGGCCAGCCAACGGGCCGAACTCACCGCCTTGCTGGGTTTGCGCGACGGGGCGCGCACCGTGCTGGGGATGGAGGCATCCAACGTCGAGGACACCGCCGAACTGTCCGAGGCCCGCGCCCGGCTGCTGGCGGACTTCGAGGGGTATGTGGGCAAGTACGGGCCGATCAACCGGTTCAAGGAGACCCGCACCGGGCGCACGGACGAGGACGGCAAGGACATCATGAGCAGGCGGCAGCCGCCGGTGATGGCGGTGCTGCGCACGGATCCGTTCGGGCCGCTGGTGCCGGCGCTGGAGAACTTCGATGAAGGCACCCAGCGCTCCACCCCCGCGGCCCTGCTCAGGGAGCGGCAGGTCCAACCCCGCAAACCCGTGCTCGGGGTCGATACCCCGGCCGAGGCCCTGGTTGTCACCCTGGATACCCACGGCGAAGTGGACCTGGCCGAAATCGCGCGTTTGCTCGGCACCGAACCCGGGGACGCCCGCGAGGCGCTGGGGGATCTGGTCTACGACGTTCCCGGGGAGCCGGGGGTGCTGGAGACCCGGGCCGAATACCTCAGCGGGAACATCCGAGAAAAGCTCGATGCCGCCACCGAGGCGGCCGCCGAGGACCCGATCTACCAGCGGAACATCGCCGACCTGCAGGAAGTGCTGCCGCGCCCATTGGGTGCAGACGAGATCGAGGCCAAGGTCGGCTCCGTGTGGATCTCCCCGGAAATCCACGCCCGGTTCCTGCGGGAGCTGATCCGTGACCCGCGCGCCCACGTGGACCGGGCCAGCGGTGCGAACTGGGACGTGAAGGCCAGCAAGCACACGTTCCAGGCCCGCAACGACTGGGGCACCGAGCGCATGGCCGCCGGGGACATCTTCAAGAGCCTGCTCGAGCAGCGCCGCGTCCAGGTCACCGACCCGGACCCGGATAATCCCGGCGGCAACAGGCGGATCCTGAACCCGACCGAGACCACTGCAGCCCAGGAAAAGGCGCAGATGATCAAGGAACGGTTCCGCGACTGGGTCTGGGAGGACCCGGCCCGGACGGTGGAGCTGACCGATGAGTACAACCGCCGGTTCAACTCCCTGGTGCTGCGTGACTACAGCATCGAGGGCGAACGCCTGACGTTCCCCGGCCTGGTCAAGGACTGGACCCCGCGCCCACACCAGCGGGCGGCGGTGGCGCGCATGATCTCCGAACCCTCAGTTGGCTTGTTCCACGAGGTCGGGGCCGGCAAGACGGCAGAGATGGTCATGGGGGCCATGGAGCTGCGCCGATTGGGCATGACGAACAAGCCGGCGGTGGTGGTTCCGAACCACATGCTGGACCAGTTCGCCCGGGAATGGCTGCAGATCTACCCGCAGGCGCAGATCCTGGCGGCGTCCTCCAAGGACCTTGCCGGGGACAAGCGCCGCGAGTTCGTGGCCCGTGCGGCAGCGAACGACTGGGACGCGGTGATCATGACCCGTACCGCTTTCGAACGGATCAACCTCTCCCCGGAGGCCGAACAGGCGTACATGTCCCGGGAAATCAGCAAGAGCCGCCACGACCTGGACGCAGCCGCAAACAGGGCCGCGGAGCGTGGGGAATCCTCGATGACGGTCAAGAAGATGGAGACGCGCCTGCAGGCTCAGGAGGAAAAAATGAAGGCGTTGCGGGATCGCCCCGTGGATCCGGGGATCACGTTTGAACTGACCGGGATCGACTACCTGATCGTGGATGAGCTGCACGACTTCAAGAACCTGGAAACCGCGTCGAACATCAGCGACGCGGCCATCACCGGGTCCAAGCGTGCCGCCGACCTGCATGCCAAGGTCGAATACCTCCGGCACGAGCATGGGGACCGGGTGATCACGGGGGCGACGGCGACGCCGATCGCCAACAGCGTGACCGAGATGTACGTGATGCAGCGCTACCTGCGCCCGGACCTGATGGAGCAGGCCGGGATCAACGACTTCGACACCTGGGCGGCGACGTTCGGGGAAGTGGTTTCCGACATGGAAATGTCGGTGGCCGGCGGGGACAACTTCAAGATCAAGGAACGCTTCGCCAAGTTCCAGAACGTCCCCGAGCTGCTGAAGATGTTCCACACCTACGCGGACGTGAAGACCGCAGAGGACCTGCAGCTGCCCGTGCCCGCCCTGGCAGTGCGGGAGGACGGGAAGAGGCTCCCGCGGATGGTCACCGTAGAACCCGGCGAGGAGCTGACCGGGTACATCAGGGACATCGGCGAACGCGCCGAGGCCGTGCAGCAGCGCAGCGTGGACCCGCGCGAGGACAACATGCTGAAAATCTCCAGCGACGGCCGCAAGGCCGCCCTGGACATGCGCCTGGTGGACCCCGAGGTTTCGGTGCTGGATGCGACCACGAAGTCCTCAGCTGCGGCCGACCTGATCGCCGAGGTTTACGGGCAGAACAAGGACCGGATCTACATGGACCCGGATACCAAGGAGGACCATCCGACACCGGGGGCCCTGCAGATCGTGTTCTGCGATTTGGGCACCCCATCGAAGAACTGGAACGTGTACGACCAGCTCAAGGACGACCTGGTCGCCCGTGGTGTCCCGGGGGAGAAGGTGCGGTTCATGCACGAGGCGAAGAACGACGTGGAGAAGGGCCGACTGTTCGCTGCGTGCCGCAGCGGCGACGTAGCGGTGTTGGTTGGGTCGACGCAGAAGATGGGAGTGGGGACGAACATCCAGGACCGTGCGGTGCATCTGCTGGACATGGACGCACCGTGGCGGCCGGCCGATGTCTCCCAACGACACGGGCGCATCATCCGGCAGGGAAACCAGAACCCGGAGGTCGCCATTTCCCAGGTCGTGACCAAGGGATCGTTCGACACCTTCATGTGGCAGACGCTGGAGCGCAAGTCCAGGTTCATCGACCAGATCATGCGCGGAAAACTGGATGTGCGCGAGATCGAGGACGTCGGGGAGAACACGATGTCCTTCGCGGAGGTCAAGGCCATATCCAGTGGCAACCCCTTGCTCCTGGAGAAGTCCAAGGCCGACCAGGAACTTGCCCGGCTGGAGCGGCTGAACCGTGCATGGAACAAGAACCAGTTCGCCCTGGTCCACCGCAGGGAAGGCGCGGAGGAGAAGGGCAGGGTCCTGGTGGAGAACCTGCCCAAGCTACAGGCAGCCGTGGCACGGACCACCGGGGAAGTCGGCGGTGAATCATTCGCCATGACAGTGGCGGGACAACGCCACGACAAGCGCACCGAGGCCGCCGAGGCGCTGGGCCAATGGGTGCAGGCAAACACGTCGTACCGGCCACCGGTGCGCGCCGAGAGGGACGCCGGGGTAGCTGGGCATATTGCTGGTCATGATGTGCGGGTGGTTGAGGGGATGGCCATCATGGGCAACCTCGACGGGTCACCAGTCCGGTTCCATATCGACGGTGCTCCTGGTGTGCACGTCGAGACGACCAGGGAGCGGGCGAGAAACCCGAATGTGGGTCTGATTACCCAGCTGGAGAACCGCATCACTGGACTGCCGAAGATGATCACCCGGCAGGAGCAGCGGATCCAGGAAGCACGAGAGGAATACCGTGATGCGTCAGCCACATTGAAGGAGCCCTTCAAGCACGAAGAAGCGTTGAAGGCCGCACGGTGGGATGTGGAGAGGATCGGCCGGCAGATGAGTGGCGAGGAAGCACCGCAACCAACCTTCGATGCCGAGTTCGAAACTATCCGTCGACTACAGCGAGTTAGTTTCCCGTCCCCCCCGGTGGCTGGCGCAAAACCGTCCAGCAGCCCGGTGGCGAAACCACAGGCGGCGCAGCCGCAGCCTGCCCGAGAGAATGAGGGAATCGGCTACTGATCGAACGTAGTAAGGGTGCTGTTTCGCGGCTCCGTTGGAGCGGGGAAACAGCACCCTTTTCACATTCCCGTGGTGCGTGCGTGGAGTGGAGGCTGTGCACATCGCCCGGTAGCGGCAGGTGAGCGTTCCGGCGGTTGGTGACCTGGGTGTTGTGTGCAGGTGGTCGGTTGGGTCCCGGGGTCCACATGTGTGCGGGAAAAGACCGAAGGATCAATCTTTTGCCGTGCCCATGTGGGCGCGGGGAATGTCAGGCAATGAGGAATAGATTCACCGGTTGTTGTGAGCCCAATCGATCGTGTCTTGAAAACTTTGCAAGCCGTTTGGAGGGAAGAATTCAAAACCGATTTTGTCCCCATGCCGTGCCTTTCCGTCTGAGTATGCCCGACAGCTTAGGTTGTAGTCACCCTTTTCATCTTGGGCAACGATCTGGCCTGCAATGACTGTATTGATAGCGAGATGCGTGTGGGCTGCGGGGGGTTTGATTGCAGCATTCAGCACCTCCTCCTTGAGGGTTGATGTATAGGTCCAACCAGACTCTTCTGGCGCGAGCGGGTAGTAGGTCTCTAGAACTTTTCTGGTGAGAGAGTATGTGCTCGGTTGAGCGCCTCTCGCGGGAATTGCCAAGACGTCGCGCATGAAGATACTCAGCGCTTCTTCGATTTGCTGTTCGTGGTCCGTCAGATCGGTATCGGGGTTGGTCGTACCGACTCGCTTGAACATTATCGGCCGTACCAGTTTGTACCAGGCGAAAATGAAGGTATCCCCCGGTTCTAGTCCAGCCTCATGCAATGGACCTATTGGGTTTCCTAGGCACGAATATAGGAGCGATTCTCCCGGAGAGTTCAAACGACCAGCGGGTGCGTAACTGCTGGGGGCCTCCCATAAATCACGCTCGATGAGACCCTCTCGGAACTGGTCAGCAGGGATCTGGCGTACACGCCAGAAGTCCGAACCTGGAAGGTATT